>CAILXE010000446.1 GCA_903838095.1 uncultured Chlorobiaceae bacterium | reverse complement strand
GAACATTGTTAAAGCCACCAACCCTGAGGGATTGGTGGCTTTATTCGTTAATGGGATAAAAGAAAGGAGTAATGACAGGATGATGAATTATAAAAAGTATGCGCCATACCCATTGGTCTCTCTTGTAGGGAGAGGTTGGCCTGAGAAGACAATCACGAAAGCGCCGATCTGGTGCAGTGTGGATCTTCGTGATGGTAATCAGGCGCTTCCGGTGCCGATGAGCGTGGATGAAAAGGTTGCCATGTTTCAGCTTCTTGTCTCCATTGGTTTCAAGGAGATCGAGGTTGGTTTTCCTTCAGCCTCGGCGACCGAGTTTGCTTTTGTGCGCAGGTTGGTTGAGGGAAAGCTGATTCCTGATGATGTCACCATCCAGGTGCTGACGCAGTCAAGGGAGCATCTGATCCGCAAAACCTATGAGGCAATTCATGGCGCAAAACATGCGATTGTCCATCTTTACAATTCGACTTCAGCCTTGCAGCGTAATGTGGTCTTCCGCAAAAACAGGGAGGAGATCAAGGCTATTGCCATTGAGGGAACAGCCCTTGTTCGTCGCCTGAAGGAAGAGAGCGGCAATGCGGGCATCCGTTTTGAGTACAGTCCGGAAAGTTTTACCGGCACGGAGCTTGATTATGCGCTTGATGTCTGTCATGCGGTTATGGACACCTGGGGAGCTTCTTCGGATGACAAGATTATCCTGAATCTTCCTTCGACGGTTGAGATGTCGCAGCCGAATATCTATGCCGACAGGATCGAGTGGTTTTGCCGCCACATCAAGGAGCGGGATGCTGTTCTGATCAGTGTTCATGCCCATAATGACCGTGGAACTGCTGTTGCCACGGCAGAATTGGCCTTGCTGGCGGGAGCTGATCGCGTTGAGGGTGCTTTGTTCGGTAATGGTGAACGGTGCGGCAACATGGATATTGTGACCATGGCGCTGAATCTCTTTACCCAGGGAGTCGATCCTGAACTTGATTTTTCTGATCTGCCTCGTATCCGGGAGGTCTACCGGCGTTGTACCCGTATGGATATTCATGCCCGGCAGCCTTACTCCGGTGAGCTTGTCTATACGGCGTTTTCCGGTTCGCATCAGGATGCCATCAGCAAAGGGATGAAGGCTCAGCCTTCGTCGCCCGGCGGATTATGGGCGGTACCCTATCTTCCTATTGACCCTCAGGACGTTGGCTGCACCTATGAGGCCAGTGTGCGCATCAACAGTCAGTCCGGGAAGGGAGGCGTGGCGTATGTGCTTGAAAAGGATTACGGCATCCAGATTCCGAAATGGATGCAGCCTGATTTTGCTGAAGCGGTTCAGGGCGTTGCCGATACGACCGGCGCAGAGTTGACTTCCGATCAGATTCACGATCTTTTTCATGCTGAGTATGTGAAACTCAGGGAGCCCTATGCGCTCAAGAAGTGCCAGATCAAATGGGATGATGAAGATCCTGAGCGTAATGATGAAGAATCGACATCGATCAGTTGTGTTGTACAGACCGTAAAAGGTGATCTCAGTTTTGAGGCTCAGGGGAATGGTCCGCTTGATGCTTTTGTCAAGGGATTTGTTCGGGTGAGCGGACTCGATTTCAGTATTGACGAGTTTGCCGAGCATGCTATCGGTCGTAGTGCAGGAGCCCTTGCTGTAGCGTATATCAAGATTGTCTGTGCAGATGGCAGTGTCTCTTTTGGCGCGGGTATAGATTCCAATATCAGCCTTGCCTCAATCAAGGCAACGGTCAGCGCGATGAACAGGCTGCCGTAACAGGCGGCTCTCCTGGCGCCATGGGTGAAAAACGTTATGAAGTGTGGCTCAAGGGGGGGCTCCTGTGACGTTTTTCCTTTACGGGTGTTCGTCATACTGAGAAGTGAGCGTTGCAGGTTGTTGTTTCAATTGCAGCGCTCTTTTTCTTTGTTGAGAGGGTCGAAGGCCGCCATGACAATATGTTCCCACCCCGGAAAGTTCCGGGGGGAAGTTGAGAGCAACCGAAAACATCAAAGAGGAAAGGTCAGGCGCTCACCTGGCGTTTTTCCTGAAGCATCATGAAAACCGCAAAAGCGACACCCGGCAACCAGCCAAGCAATGTGAGCAGTCCGGTCAGCATGATTGTTCCTGCTTCCTTGTTTGTCACTGCGGCAGGGGGAAGAATAATAGCCAGAATCCATCTGCGAATATCCATTGTCAATCTCCGGTTTTTTTGTAAAATAATTAAGAATTTACGACTTATCCCGGCAACAAGCAATGCCTAAACGTTATCCGGTTGTTTTTTACAGGAAGACACTTCATGCAATTGCTTGGATTTTAATTCTAAAATTGTAAATTAGACTCCCTTCAGAAATAATCCTGAGTAAAAAGAGTGCTCTTGATTTGTG
>CAILXE010000445.1 GCA_903838095.1 uncultured Chlorobiaceae bacterium | reverse complement strand
GCAAGCTGCTCATTGACAACCGTTTCGACAATGCACTGAGTTTCAGAGTTGCCCAGCTTGGTCTTGGTCTGACCTTCAAACTGAGGTTCAGCAACCTTGACCGAGATGACCGCCGTCAAACCTTCCTTGAAATCATCGCCGGTCAGGGCCAGTTTCAGGTTTTTCAGCAAATCATTCTTTTGAGCGTAGGCATTGAGCGTTCTTGTCAGTGCCTTGCGGAATCCGGTAACGTGCGTGCCGCCCTCATGGGTATTGATGTTGTTGACATAGCTGAAGACGTTTTCCTGATAGGAGTCATTATACTGGAGCGCTATTTCAACAATGGTTGTATCCCGTTCACCGTAGAGATAGATAGGCTCCTTGAGCAGGTTGATGCGGTTCTGATCGGTAAAGAGCACAAACTCCTTGATACCGCCTTCGTAGTGAAACACCTCCTGAAAGCCGTCAGTATCCTGAACAATAATGCGCAGCTCTTTATTAAGGAAGGCCAGCTCCCTCATGCGATCAACAATAATATCTTTACGGAATTCGGTGGTTTTGAAAATGAGATGATCGGGCATGAAGGTTGTTTTCGTGCCACGCTGGTCTGATGAGCCAATAGACTTGACATCTCCCTGCGGGATTCCCCGTTCAAAGCGCTGAAAATAGACCTGACCATCGCGGTACACCTCAACTTCGCACCATTCCGAAAGCGCATTGACCACCGACGCGCCAACACCGTGCAGACCACCGGAGACCTTGTAGGCGCCCTTGTCGAACTTGCCGCCGGCCCCGATAACCGTCATGACCAGCTCAAGCGCTGATTTCTGCTTTTCCGGATGAATATCAACAGGAATACCACGACCGTGATCGATAACCGTCACCGATCCATCAGGATTCAAAGAGACAAAAATATAATCGTTGAAGCCGCCAAGGGTCTCATCGATAGAGTTATCGACAATTTCATAGACCAGATGATGAAGCCCTCGGCTATGAATATCACCAATATACATTGCCGGGCGCATCCGGACATGTTCTATACCATCAAGAACCTGGATGTTGGTTGCGCCATAGCTCGATTCTATAGAGGGCGTCAAAGAGGTAAGGATGATATCGTCTTCCTGCATAATGATCAGTTGTAACTTGTGAGATGAAACTTGTGCTGCAAGATAACAAAAATGAAGTTATTATGCTTGTGTTCTGTCATTCAGGAGCCTGCCCAGAAGGCGTCCCTGAAATGTTCGACAATAAAAGAGTTGACACGGTTTCCCTCCATGTCATGGATCACAATAGCAAGAACATCAAAACGGCAATCAGCATCATTCTGACCGGATAAGGCAAGATAAGCGCGGGCGGCCTTGATGATTTCTCTCTGCTTATGAATCGTTACCGCCTCGGCAGGGTGGCCATGAGCCGACGAGAAGCGTGTTTTAACTTCGACGAAGCAGAGCGTCTGCTGGTACAGGGCAATAATGTCGATCTCCTTGCGATGAAACCGGTAATTGCGCTCAATGATGCAGTATCCTTCCATTACCAGATAGTCGGCAGCAATCTGCTCTCCTGTTGATCCAAGCAGATGCGGATCGTAGATAAGCTTCATGGTTTTTCGCCCAGTTGCCGCAGCTTGAAGCTCAGACGGTGAATCGGGCAGCGGCCATATTGCCTTATCGCCTCAATATGTGCTTTTGTCGCATAGCCGGCATGGCGTTCAAAACCATAGTGCGGGTATTGTGCGCCATACGTCACCATCAACTCGTCTCTGTGCGTTTTGGCCAGCACTGATGCCGCCGCAATCGAAAAGACCTTTGAGTCACCCTTGACAATAGTTTGAAAAGGAATGGAGAGCTCTGTTTTAAACCTGTTTCCATCCACAAGCAGCAGTTCAGGAATTGTCGGTAATGACATGACGGCGTCATTCATGGCGAGCATAGTCGCCTGAAGAATGTTGATGTTGTCAATGATGTCGTGTTCAACCACAGAGATTGCCCAGCATGCCGCTGCTTTTTTGATCGCAGGAGCCAGCATATTCCTCTCGCCCGCAGTGAGTTGCTTGGAATCATTCAGCAGTTCAAGAACCGTGCCGTCAGGTCTGAAACGACGAGGAAAGACAACCGCAGCCGCCACAACCGGCCCGGCAAGGGGCCCCCTGCCCGCTTCGTCAATACCGCAGATCCGTTTTGCATTAATCCACAGAGGCCATTCGTAGTCAGTGATCATCCGGGTGGTTACAAGAAATAACGTTCAATACACATGGTAAATGTAAGAATCATTGAGATGATAATAGCTCTTTTGATGTAAAATGCCTGTTTTGGCTTGCATGAAAAAGAGAAAGGCCTCCTTTTCAGCTCAAGATGCTGTTCATTTAAAGAATATTTGCCCAACAGCGTCATAAAAAGTAAATTGTCGCAGCGAATCTTTCTTTTTCCAAGTAATCAGCAAAAGGAGGACAATAATGAAAACAATGGTCATGCGGGGACGAGCTTCGCAGTTGAGAGGTAACGAAACGTCTGAAAAAGGCATTGTTGTCTTATCAACAAGGGTTCTGTCGCTGCTGCTGAGTCTAATCGGCCCGGCTCAGCGAAAATGGCGAACGGCCTTAAGGGTTCCTGCGCTTTGCCTTGCCGGACTCACAGTTTTGAGCGTCACGTTACAGGCGGCATCGGCCCCATCGCCGAACTTCGTGTTGATTCGGGGAGGAGAGTTTATCATGGGCAGCCCGGCGAACGAAGTTGGACGACAGAATGATGAAAACCAGCACCGGGTCAAATTGGGTGACTTTTATATGAGCAAATATCCTGTGACTGTTGCTGAGTTCAGAAAGTTCATTGAAGCAACAAACTTCCGGACAGATGCTGAAAAACAGGGAGGAAGCGCCATAGTTTCCAATTCCAAAGTGGAATACAAGACAGGAGTAAACTGGCGTCACGGAGTATCGGGTCTTTTGCGTCCTCAATCCGAAGATAATCATCCTGTATTGCACGTCAGTTGGAATGATGCGGTCGTCTATTCTCAGTGGATGTCAAAAATAACAGGCAAAAGATTTCGGTTGCCCACTGAAGCAGAACGCGAGTATGCCAGCCGGGCTGGTAGTCGCACCCCGTTCAATACCGGTGACAACATAACACCGGCTCAAGCGAACTATGATGGGAACTATTCCTACAATAACCAGAAAGGGGAATACAGGGCCAATACCGTTCCTGTTAACGCACTTCCTCCAAATGCGTGGGGGTTATACAACATGCACGGCAATGTCTTTGAGTGGTGCAGTGATCTGTATGGAGCCGCCTATTATGATGAATGTAACGCAGCAGGAATCGTTACCAGTCCATCGGGGCCAGCCATTGGCGCGCGTCGCGTGCTTCGTGGTGGCGCATGGAATGATGTTGCCCAGCACTGTCGGTCAGCTTATCGTAACCATTTTACTCCCGACTCTCGCGGCAGCAACGTTAGTTTCCGCCTTGTTTTGGTTCCATAGAAACTCGTCAGCTCATGACGATCATTCGTAACAGTTAGAGAAGTATTACAGCGAGAGAGGTGAGTGGCAGCAACACAGAGAGCGCCTCACCTCTCTTTTCTATTATGGGCCACAGGAACGGTATGACCCACCGAACAGCACTTCCGCTCTATTACGCATCAATTTTTTTGTCACGATAGCAGCATATACCGCATTTATGGTATCAAAAATGCCGTTTAAACGGGATTTCCGATGCGCCTTTTTTTGATGATTTTATCAGAAATGGTAACAGGCGCCATGGAGATATTTTTCACCTAAACGGCTCAACTTATGACAAACGCAATTTCCAGGTGGCTCTTGACCATCACCCCTTGGGCCTCTTATGCCATAGAGCCGGAACGCATGAATACCTGGTGGCTGAAAAAGCCGAACGCCGAACGCATTTCCAGGTTGTTATCACCGGAAGAGGAGATTATTCTCAACATGGCAAAGGAGTATCCGACGCTTTTTATCACCTGATGAAGCGCGTGCCAGAAGATATCTTGAGATAACACTCGCGAACGCTTTCGAAGTGAAGGTTGCTCTCTGCTCTCCCCTTCATGAGATGGTCAGATATTCGTCAATCAACCAATAGAGCGCGATTCAGAAAATGGACAAGCGGGGAGACCGCCCTGAACGTGTTGGCCAATTGTGTCGTAAATTCTGGATCACAAACCTCATCATCGTTGAAAAATCGCTGGGTGTAGTACCCCTTGAACTTCAGATACTCTACTGCGGGATTGTCGCTCTCATACCCTTTCGGTGGCCTGACCAGTTTCCCTGAAGGCAAAACCCCGTCCGGAAATTGGGTTGTAAAAACTTTGTTTACAAGAATCCCCTGCCACTCATCAAAATGAGCATCAATTTCCCGCCTTGTCTGCTCCAGAACCGCAGGTTCAGGCATGTAGATTCCTCCACCAGCAAACGATCCACCCGGTTCAAGATGCAGATAGTATCCTCCCCATGGGCTCTTTCTGCCTCCCTTGTTGATAAACGCAAAAAAATTGGTCTTATAGGGCGACTTCTCCTTTGAAAAGCGGATGTCACGGTTAATCCGCATGATACAGCTCTTCGGATCAAGAGGTGATGTGGCAATATCGTTGTCGAATTCGGACACCGCCACCAGAAGATGAACAACAGTCTCAAGCATGTCGCCGTATGCCTGCTGATACTCAGGCTTATGTTCTCCGAACCAGTTCCGGTCATTATTCACCTTCAGGTTGCGGAGAAAAGAAAGGGTAGCTTTACTAATCATGGGCGCATGTGCTGTGTAATGAAAAATCATATTCATCTGATAAGTTACGCTCTATTTTTTGCTCTTGAAAGTGGTTTGGATAAAACAGGAGTCTCTTTTGTCGGCCCAGATATGCAGGGAACGCCTTCTGGAATCAGGCCAAGCCATGCCGCATTCTGCTGTTTGGAGCTGACGGCTCAAAGATTTCTGGCTGTTACAACAGAGCACCTGCATCTGTTGCTTGGGAGAATACTTCAAGCCACAAAAAAAATGTTATGTTTAATAAACACTGCATGGTTCAACGATTGTTCTAAACAAATGGAGGGTTACTGGATATGAAAGGCAAAGTCGCATTGGTCACGGGCGCAAGCCGGGGCATAGGTCGGGCTACGGCCAAACTTCTCGCCGCTGAAGGCGCTGCGGTTGCGGTGAACTATTTTCAGAGCGAAAGCGCGGCGATCACTGTTGTCGAGGAAATCATGAAAGCAGGCGGCAGGGCACTCGCAGTCCGGGCGGATGTCCGTGACGAGGAGCAGGTGCGGTTGATGGTCGAAGAGGTGGAAAAAAACCTCGGCCCGGTCGACCTTCTGGTCAGCAACGCTGCGATTGGTTTTCCTGTAAAACCCTTCACACAATTTTCCTGGAATGAATTTGAAGCGAAGCTTTGCGGAGAACTCAAGTCGATATTTTTCAGTTGCCAGGCGGTGCTGCCAGGCATGATCGAAAGGAAGTCCGGAAGCATCATTGCCATTTCAAGTACCCTTTCGCGTCACTCATCGCCGGGCTTCATTGCCCACTGCACGGCGAAATCGGGCCTTGACGCCTTTGTCCGCTCTCTTGCAGAAGAGGTTGGGCCCTTCGGCATACGCGTCAACGTTGTTGCCCCCGGACTTACGTTGACCGATGCGACCTCCTGGTTGCCCGAGGAACAGAAAACGATGATGGCGGATATGACCCCCATGAAGCGGGTTGCACTCCCGGAAGATGTCGCTGGCGCCGTGCTTGCAATGGCTTCCTACCACAACCGATTCGTGACCGGCAGCTATATCCCGGTCTCGGGAGGGATGCTGATGCTGTGATGCTGCGTATGCGGCTCGGTTATGAACCGCACGGCACATTTCCTCAACATCGGAGTTATCTGTCCATTCTGGAATGTTCGGTTATTCTGAACCGCCCATCCCGCAGCGGCGAGCTGCCGGAGGTGAAGTAGATTCAGGAAGATGCAAAAACGAGTTCCGCAGGGTTTATATGGAGGCAGCCAAGTTGCGCAACAGCGTGATAAAAGATAAATTGTGAATTATTAACATGGTGACGATTAGTGGTAATTCGCACAATCCCAGGAATAGGTTAACGACTTACTTCATATTTCCATGCAATCCAGGCTTTTTGAAACGGCTCTGGGAAGAGCCGCGAAAACATGGCAAACCTATACGAAAGCACTGTGTACCCTTCACCTCGCATTCATTATTGACGCGCTCGGCGGTTTTTTGTTTTTGAAAGGCAAATCTATTGATTTTCTCGGGTTCACAGTAGTTCGAGAATCACTCTCGGCTACGTATGGAATTCTCTTTTCTTTATTTGTGGCAACCACATTTATTGAATCCCGTCTGCTCAAAAACTGCGTTTCACCAAACAACCCTCTCATGCCAGACGAGCTACCTGTGCTCCCCCTCTGGTTCCTCTCACCATTTTCCGATTTGCCTTTGATGCGCTGGATGTTCTGGATTTTGTACATTGACGGATTTCAGTATCTGGCTTTTTTCAGCCTTGCTCATCTTGCCATATTTATCTATCCTGATTGGGTTAACTTATTTCCAAATAATGGTTTAAAAAACTTGCAGGATAACAAATATATTGCTATAGGAGTAATCAATCTTATTTTGCTCATTATTTGTGTTCCATTCGGGTATCTAACCTATCGGAATTTTCAGTCTGTCAGAGCGGCGCTTTATGATCGTTCTTAGTTCAAACACGTAAAATTTTTTATGCCTGAAGACTTTGTCCATATAAACGGTGGTGAGTTTACGATGGGGAGCCCCGAGGGTGAGGTCGGGAGGGCCGAAGCTCAGGAGCTTTATTACCAAAACCTGGGGCTTGACTACAGTGAAACACAGCATCAGGTGAAGGTCAGTGATTTTGCGATGAGCAAATATGCAGTGACGGTAGCCGAGTTCAGGCGATTTGTAGAAGCCACAGGGTACCAGACAGATGCTGAACAAGAGGGTTTTAGCGTTGTGTATCTGGGGAACAACGAGGGAGGATTCCAGGATGGTGTCAACTGGCGTCACGGCATAAGGGGACTGTTGCGGCCTTCATCCGAGGATAATCATCCGGTGGTGCATGTGAGCTGGAATGATGCGGTGGCTTATTGCGAGTGGATGTCGAAACAGACAGGCAAGAAGTTCCGCTTGCCAACGGAGGCTGAGCGTGAGTATGCGTGCCGCGCCGGCACGACAACGCCATTCAATACGGGAGAGAATCTGACAACAGATCAGGCAAACGTTGACGGAAACTATCCGTACAACAATAATCCCAAAGGAGTGAACCGGGAAAACACGGTTCCGGTGAAGAGTTTTGCGCCGAATGCGCTGGGGTTGTATAACATGCACGGGAATGTTGCTGAATGGTGCAGTGACTGGTTTGGAGAACGCTATTATGATGAATGTAAAGCGTCAGGAACGGTGACGAATCCTGCCGGCCCCTCAACCGGTTTCGACAGAGTTCTTAGTGGCGGGAGCTGGAATCGCCCTGCGATATTCTGCCGGACGGCTCTTCGCAACTCCTTCGCCCACGACTACCGGAACGCCTATATTGGTTTCCGCCTGGTCTTCGTCCCTTAGCCAGTTCACGGAGCGAAATGAATGGCAGGTGCCTCCAGTGATTACTGTTTCCTTCTATAATTTATTATCTTGATTATCATTTTGT
Organism: uncultured Chlorobiaceae bacterium; assembly: GCA_903838095.1. Lineage (GTDB taxonomy): Bacteria > Bacteroidota > Chlorobiia > Chlorobiales > Chlorobiaceae > Chlorobium. The sequence continues at coordinate 164 of CAILXE010000445.1, read as the reverse complement.
GCCCCGTTGCGGGCCCTTTTTCCGCTGGCCTGCTGTTGTGACAGCATGACTTCATAAAAGAGAGTGTATTGACCCATTATAAAAAGAGTTAACGAATGAAGAAAAGTTCGACGAAACAGTTGCTGATGAACAAGACCGGCGACGAGATACAGGTTGCGCTGGTT
>CAILXE010000444.1 GCA_903838095.1 uncultured Chlorobiaceae bacterium | reverse complement strand
CTCCGGTGGCAATCTCAGGATTTGTTGTGTATGGGTAAACATGTCCGAGGCCTCCAGAGGCCAGCATTGTTATTTTCGCAAGAATTTTTTTGGGGGTTCGCTGCTTCGAATCAAGCACGTAGACTCCGTAACAAGTGATGTCATTTGTTTTGATGCCCAAATGGTGCTCTGTGAGCAGCTCAATGGCAAAATGGTGTTCAAGCAGCGTGATATTGGGATGATTGTTGATGCGATCAAGCAACGCAGTTTCAACTTCACGTCCAGTCAAATCCTGAGCATGTACAATTCTGTTTCTGGAGTGACCACCCTCCTTGCCGAGGTGTAAATGGTCATGGTCAGTTGTGGTAAAATTAACCCCAAGTCGGGTGAGTCGCTCTATGTGTTGTGGGCCATCTTTAACCATGAGTGAGACCATGTCGAGGTTACACAGGCCAGCCCCCGCATCAAGAGTATCGGCAATATGCAGCTCCGGAGCGTCATTGCTGTCGATGGTGGCGGCAATTCCTCCCTGGGCCCAATTGGTGTTTGAGGTAGAGCTTTCTTTTTTTGTGATAATCATGACTTTGGCGTATTCAGCCATTTGAATGGCAAAATAGAGACCGCCAATGCCGCTGCCAATTACCAGAACATCAGTTTTGATCGATTCAGTCATAGCAATTGCTGCCAGTTTATCTAACATTATTCAGTGGAAACAAATTTCTGGCTCAGTTCAAACTTTTTCCGGGTTCGGTTCCAGAGAACTGCACAGATTATTGTTACGGCAGAAGAACAGCACAAGAAATCACCGTAGTCCAAAGACCATTTTCACCTTCTGCGGACTGCGTGATATTATATGAATTGATGATTTTACCACTCATTTTGTAAATGCCTTCGCGTTCGTCCCAGTCCTTGTTGGGGTCAAATTCGATCCCGAGGGTTGTTGCAAGCATCGTCGCGGCCAAGTCTTCGGCATACTCCCCAGAATGTTCGGCAGATTCTCCGAACGGATGATGTTCTGACAGATAGCCGTATTGTGTTTCATCAGCCGGAATGGCAACGCCGACCGACGCGGCGATAAGGCGGTTGAACTCATTGGTGGAGTTACGGGCCATGACGGCAAAAGTAATCTGCCCGGGTGAGAGATGCTTCAACCCTTCTTCAACGGTGATGCGTTCACAGTGGGGAGGAAAAATACTTGATACAGTAACAAGGTTGCATTTTTCAATTTTGGCCTCTCTCAGGGCAAGCTCGAATGAGGAGAGATATTCTTTGTGCCTTCCCACTCCTTTTGTGAAAAATACTTTTGATGGGACAAATGACAATGCCGTTCCTCCAGATTAACTAGTTTTTTAAAAAGCGTTTATATTATTGAAATTGACAAATTATAGAAAAAGCAGTCTCATTGGTGACGCTTCAGCATTTGGAAAAAAGTGTACAATATTAAATTGGCTTACTCACTGAACGCTCAGCCAAAAAATACTAAGAATAAATACATAATGACAACTACCATCCCGAAGAGAAATGGCAATCATCATCATAAGAAAGCCAACAAAGATAATTTTATTTTCATAATGGTCAAATCGGCTAACTAGCTGTCAGAGAATCAGCTCCTCCGGAACGAGGCTCCGAAGGTGGCTGAAACTGCACCGGAGCATCAGCGATTTTCCGGTAAAGCCTTATGCGGAAGAGATGCTGTGGCCAGTTCAGTAATAATGTTGCAAGCGCCTCCCACACCGAAACCCATGCCACAATGGTAAGGCCTTCAGCAAAAACAGTGTTGATAAATGAGGGGGTGCCGTTAACAGAAAAGAGATGATTAAGCCACAAAGAGAGGCCGAGAATGATGATACCAATAACGAGAAGCGTTACAGCAGTTCTCAGCATCTTGTTCATTGCT
>CAILXE010000443.1 GCA_903838095.1 uncultured Chlorobiaceae bacterium | reverse complement strand
TTTCCTGGTGCGGTTTCTGCAGGCCTTGTCGTGGCAAGAATTTCCCCGGTGTCGAAATCGATATCATCAAAACCGCTCGCTATCGTGCCAACCGTCGGACAAACATGAGTTTGTGGCATTCCCTCGTTGAGCTGCATGGCGATGGGAGAGAGTATTCCCATGACATCGACCAGCACTGTTGCCTTGTAGTAGAAAACTTTCCCTTGACGATCTTCAACCTTTACGACAATATGGCCATCACACTGGTAACAACAGAGAAAGGTGCTCCCGGCAATAATCGTGCTTTCCGGAGCTGACAGTACCTTCTTTTTTGCCAGACCAAGAAGCTTGTCGGCATCAACGGCACAATCAAGCACACTGTCCATGACGAGCCTTTTCTGACTGCCGTCAGGCTGGTAAAATTCAACCCAACCGTTTTTATACTGACGAACAATAGATGAGTCAATCTCACTTTCAGTAAAAAGACCTATAGCCGAGAGGTTGAGAAGCTCTTTTCGGGAAATATTCCAGTCTCTGGTAGATTTTGCCGGAGTCTGGCGGTCAAAAATCATCACCTTGCGGCCATACTTACACGCCATAATCGCTGCATGGAGCAGGCTGAGCGTCCCGCCGGCATAGATCAAGTCGTACTCACCACTGATAACAACATCTTTTGGAAGATCACCGGATGGCAAAATCACCTTGTGAACAGGCTGTTTCAAGCGCTCCCAGTAGCGATCAAGCTCAATAATTCGCTGAAGATGCTGCTCACCATCCTCAATCGATGAAAACGCCTTGTACAGATAAGGCTTCGACTGCCTGATGCTCTCAAGTAACAATGACATAACAATAATAAATTGTAATAATGCGGCATTAAAATATCTTCATCAAATCATTGCTTCTGCTTTTGCCCGCAACTGGCTATCACGCTCAACTTTTCCGTCAACAAGATGAATCCGGCGTCCGGCACGATTTGCAAACTCTTCATCGTGGGTAACGACAATAATCGTCTGATTCAGCTCCCTGTTCAGACGGTCAAAAAGTTGATAGACATTGTTTGCCGAACGTGAATCAAGATTGCCGGTCGGTTCATCGCCCAGAAGAATTTTCGGTTCGTTGGCAAGCGCTCGTGCAATGGCAACCCTTTGCTGCTGCCCTCCGGACAACTGACTTGGCTTGTTGGTATACTTGTTCTGCATATCAACCATGTCGAGCAATTTCATCGCCCTCGCCCTGATCTCTTTTCGGGGAAGCAGACCGCGAATCATCATCGGCATACTGACATTTTCAACGGCGTTAAACTCAGGAAGCAAAAAGTGAAACTGATAGATGAATCCAATTTTTTCATTTCTGATTCGGTTCATCTCCGTCTCATCCTTTTCAGTGATCTCATCACCATCAAGCCACACTTTACCCGCAGTTGGCTTGTCCAGCCCTCCCATAAGATAGAGGAGTGTCGATTTACCGGAACCGGAAGGCCCTGTTATGGCAACAAACTCTCCAGCTTTTACCTCCAGCGAAAGGTTTGGAATGATGGTTTGGCGGATAGCCTTGGAGAGCCCAAGCTCCTTGCGGATATTTTCAAGCCTGAGAATTGTTTCAGCCATCAAATCACCACGCTTCGTTGTTGTGGATTACAGGGACTTATACCCATTGCTGTCAGAAAAGAGGAACAACCGGACATTGTAAGCTATTATAAGAAAAAAGAGGCAAAAGAGTGAACTGTATTTGCTTGTTCTGACATTATGTAACATCTGCTTTCATGTATACCCGCCCTTCAGGAAAAAGATTCACCATACCATCAAATCCCACCAAACCCGGAGCAAAAAGCTTAAGGATTTCCATGCCTGATCCTTGACAAGAGGATGGTTTGCAGGCTTTCTGCCAATGAGAAGCTTATCTTTCACTCTTGGCCCCCTCAAGGCCCGTGATTTGAGCTTCGTTATTTTATGTGATGTACCTGCCTCAATACGCACACCAGAAGAAACCTGCTGATTCTTCACTTTGCCATCTTCATGACCGGGTTCACGCAAGACGGAATTGATGGCAAATATATCCTGTGCTGGTACACTTTTTTGTTCGCCGATAACATCTCCAGAGGAATCGACAGGAATGGCATCCAGCACCATATCGATGCCATCGACAAACCCGCCATCAGCGGGGATGCTGACTTTCTGCGAAGGCGCACTGAAACGCAGTTTGACCGCCTGTTCCGGTGATACTCGCACGGTAGACTCACCGCTTGGCAGGGCTTTCAGAAAATACATACCGTCGTACCCCGATATTGCACGACTAGCCACCGTTCCACCGTTATCAAGAGCCTCAATCACAATACCTGATGCCAAACGTTGTATATTGCCAACCTTCCGATACATCGTACCACTGACCTCACCGGTTACCCATACCGGCAACCTGACCGTTACAGGACAACCCGACCGAGGCACAACACAGACTCCTTTATCCGCAACCCAACTAAGATTACCCAGCGTTGAGCGTAAAATTGATATGTCAGTCAGAATATTTGGTGTAAGCCCCTGAAGAAAAGCGCTGCCGTTGGAGCTGGTTCGTCTCTCAGAATTGCGTTGATTTACAGAAAAGCCGACATCCTGAATCAGCAATTCATTTTGATCCCAAATCCTGTTGCGGTTCAGGTCAAGAAATGCCTGGGCTGACACTGCTGCCTGAGCTGCGTTCAACGTGCCATCGGCACGCCATTGCCCGCTCTGCGGTTCTCGACTCAGGTTTGTCGACAACCGCAGACCGACACTCCAGATGCCTTGACTGGCATAATTAAACAGAGCCCCCATAGTATAATCTTTGATACTGCGGCTGAGGCCAATCGATGTCATCAGGGAGTTGGCTGAGGGAGAGAAACCAATGCGGTTGCTTAACCTCCACTCGTGCGGAAAACTCTTTTCGTATGTGGTTGCAACATTCTTGATGACTCTGAGCGGCACAAACTGGTATCCCAGCTCGATCCTGAACGTGCTTTTTCCGCTCATCAAGCTGGCATAGGAGCTGCCATTAATTGCATCACCGATTCCCCCGTCTAACTGATTTTGTTCAAAAATAATGCTATGCGTATGGCTGATTCCCAATGTATAGTTATTGCTCATAACGGTTGTACGGTTTCTCATCTGATGTTTTTCATCTTCTGTATGATCTAACCCTGCAGAAAGAGTTGAAAAGTGAGGAAACAGAATCGGATGGATGCCATCCACCCTTGCCTGCCATTGCTTCAAAGATGAAACCGACACGGGGATTGTCTGCCACCCAGGGTCATAATCCTGCCATCGGAAAGAGAGCATCGCCGCATCGAGCTTGGACTGGAAGCCAACCTGACGAGCCCATTGATTGGCATCAAGATTACCTGCAAACTGCATATCGACCTGAACCGTCTTCAGATAGCCGGAGAAGCCTGCGCCAAAAAAAGTTTGGCGTTTGTCGCCCTCAAGAAGCGACGCGAGATAATTATTGACGGTAATCCATTGGTTCAATCCGATTGTGCTCTTCCAGGTCAGAAGAGGGGATATGTTACCCCTGGTGGCTGAAAAAAGCGAATTCCTTGATGCATCCATTGCCGTCAACTGATAGTTCCAGCTTCCAGGCTCCGTCATGTTGGTGCCAACATTAGAGTAATGCGTCTCAACACGAGTCTCACCCTGAGGTCCATGAAAAACCAGTTTCAATTCATTCAGGCCATAAAGCATTGGGATATCAGTAAAGGCATAAGCATTTTCAGGGTTGGACGGTCTGTAGTCGAGCCGATCACCATTGCGAAAAAGCTCCACATCCCAACCATTGGCAAGAACGCCTCGCAAGGTCAGGTCATCAAAGAAAGCAGAACGAAATGATGAGTAAGAGCTGATCATAACTCCCGCTCCACTGCCGCCGCCAATCAACGGCAGCGGATCGGGCTGTATGTCTCCAATAGCCAGCCGCTTTGCGTTCATCGGCCCCAAAAGCCCTCCGGCAGGATTTGCCCGTCCCAGAAAGAGATTGCCGTTGTCGACGCCAAACATCGATTGACCTGTGCCGGCGATATCCCCCGACAGATCAAGCTGCCCATTCATCCACAGGATATCACCCGATATTCTGCTGAAATATTGACTGTTTCCGAGAGCGATCGTTCGCTCCCGGTTTCCGATAACAGAAGAGGAGAAGGAGAGATCCACGCTCGGTCCGCCAAGAAACATGAAAGGAGTATCAAGACGAGGGTAGCCGTTATCCCTGTATTTTCCGTAACCCCATGTATTTCTCCCCCGTTTCTCCCGCTCCATTTTTTGCTGCAAAGGCAATGGCTCAAACGGTAGAACATTCACACGAACCGTCAGACGATTGGCATCGATTCGCATGGCGAGCCACTCGGCAAGAAGAGCACTCTCGACATAAATATCGTCGGGCAGAGCAACAACCAGCGACTGATCATACCGATAAGGCTTGCCGGAGACCATCACCACCGACTTGGCCATGTCGAGCATAAACGAGTGTGATGGCGTAGCAACAAAGCCTGAGGCGGAACGGGCAGCAGGGTCTACGGCAATACCAAGTTCAAGCACTCGACTGAACTCTCCAAGCGGCAAAAAAAGCGCAACCCGGTTTCCAACCTGGGAGGTAAAGGTAACAATAACGTTAGATATGGTAGCCCCATTCAGCTTGAGCACGCACAACAGCATATCTTCGTCAGTGAGAACAACTCGCGACGGCTGTGCCACATTGTTCTCCGCCATTAACGGCACCGTCAATGCCAAGATGGCAAGCATTGATCCCCAAACAAGTGACAGCAGAGAGCGCCATGCTCTTGAAGAGCGTTTTGTAAAAAACAAAAAAATAATTACGGAAGAAGAAGGGTAGCCTCGGCCAGGATCTTTTCATTGACATGGTCAATAAAGCGTACCGTCAACTGCCCTCCATGAAACTCCAACCCTGCAGGCAGGGAGAGAGGTAATGATACTCTGCGTTTCGCAATTGACGTATACACGGCAATTCCGTTGACCCTGCCGATACTGACCACATTGTTGCCGGAAGCTTTCCATTCTGCAACCAGATCGCCAAACGTAGAGCAATTTCCATCACGTTCAATGGTCACGGAAAGGGAGCGTTGCGATAAACCCTTTTTTGGTGCAAGGCTGAGCCCGGAGAGCCCGGTTGTGACGCTAAGCGCCCCGTGTCGAACAATAACCGGAATTGAGACCCCGTAAATAGTAACCATTTTAATGCTGAGCGACTTGCCCTCGTTCCCGACATCGGGCTCCTTCTCCTCCTTTGCAGTCGGGAGTACGCATAAAAGCAGGTGTGAACGGTACTCCCCATCTTTCAGCCCCTGAGGTTTAAGCAATTGAAGGAGTACCGTCTGCATTTGATGCGGCTCAAGAAGAACCCTTCTTGGTGTGAATCGAATATAGGGGCTTGCAAACAGTTCATTCGGCCCCGCTTCGGTGATCTCTTTCATCATTCCATTTTCAGTCATGCGGTACTGAACAAACGAAATCCCGTAAGTAAGCGGCCGGTCGGAGCGGTTCATCAATGAAACCTCTGCAGTACGCACTGTACCCTCAAAAACGATTCGCTGCGGGGCGATCATCAGGTCGCCTGACGAAGAAGCCGCAGGCTCTTCAATAGATGCGGCCTCCAGACAGGAACTTGAAAAAAACATTATTACGCTGACGATCGCAACAACAAACTCGAATAACTTCATGCTTTGATATGCGTTATTTATGGAATCACTCTTACCTCTCTGGCTCACAAGTATCACTGAGTTGATGACCAACAAAAAAGAGAGCAGGTTAGGTTGCCCCTGCCTCTGTGATAATTAACGGTTGACCTCTTCAAAACTGGATCGTCACATTTGCCCGGAATCAATTGTAGCAAACAGTCACTTGAAAAGATGTTTGGTAAAAGCCATTTTGCTGATTTGGAACAATATTCAACTTACCGCCAATTGCGAAATCAAGAAAACCCGCTGGAGGTATTGTCGGAGTATTATTATTATTGCTGATAATAATGTCACTAACCTGCATCGAACCACCAGGTCCACCTCCGACAGACTCATAGAGAGTAACGCTTGGTGGAAGTATGATGCTAATGGCTGCTGAAGGCGTCCCAGTGACACGCATACTCCCTGGATTTGCTAGGGCTTGATTCGTTAGAGTCACATTAGATGTACTTACGCTATTGTCTGGCCCGACTTCAACATACCCTGGTTGATTAGAAGGAACAATTGGTCCAAAAGACATGTCACGTAGTAGTTCTACAGTAAGCGCAGCCTCAATGGTTGCAGAGACATTGAGTGGGGTTGCAGACGCGTATGCATTGCATGAATAACCAAAAGGGATTATTGCAATAAATGCCACAATAGAGATAATTTTCTTTTTCATTGTTATTTTAATTTGAATTATTAATAAAAAAAATGTTACACGGAATAAAGCGATAAGAGTCCTTTGGCGATCAATTATTTTTGCATTGTTTTACATCGTATATGTTACGACAAACCGTCACAACCGACTTGATGAATTCTCCCACACTTTCAATTGTAGGCAGTTGATATCAAAAATGTCCCTGTATACTTACCACTCTGCTGGTTAGGTTCCACATGAAGAGTGGCTCCAACAGCAAAATTTGAGTACCCATTCTCATCAGCTATGCCTGATAAAACGTTGATTGTCCAGTTATCAACAGTCATGGTATTATTTTTATACCTGAGTATTGTTGGCCCGGATGGCAAGCAGATAGTATGACATGTATATTTCGCCGCTATAACATGAAATGCTGCGGCACCCTGCTCACTATCAAGGACAGCAAGCTGTGTACTGCGTGTATTGTTAACGGGATTAATACTCACACTGCCACTGCTGGAATTCGGAACTATAACCCCAAAAATCAAATCACCACCCGTGTTACTGATTTTGTTACTATAATCCTTCTCAATACTGACCGTAGTTAGTATAGTGGCAGTTACAGTTACAGTTGCCTCAGCGGTACTGCCTGCCGCATACATCACAGAAGGAGCCATCACTATCGCAACCAGGGTATAAAAAACACTGGTTAACTTCTTCAGCGATATCTTCTTTTTATTTCCGCTCAGGTTCACTATTCAAATAACTTATTGACTAAACCAAAGTTCATGGTCATCACTATTCTTTCTTATGCTTTTTTTCAACTTTAGTGATTAAAGTATACTTCATTCAATGCCGCCGGTCAACCTATTTATTATCATATTATTGGCTCATAAAAGCACAACTACAGCCAAGGCTTGCGTGTATTAACCCATGGTAACAAAGCAGAAACAACTGATATTGTGAGGTTTGGTGAGCATTGTAGTTCGCGAGCCAAAAAATGTGAGCCAATACAACGGACAAGAGGGGTCACGTCGATTCTGCGCTGATTTTTTGGCAGAAGAATCTGCACTGGAGAGAATTCTGCGGAAAGTTACTCTATGATTATGGCTGCAAAAAAACCGTAGCCGATGCCGTGGGCGGCCTGAATGGGAAATTCTGTGTTGTGAGTTAATATTTTATGGCGCAGGCGGTTGACGAGAGCTTGCAGTGAGTGTTGGCCGGATTCGTCGTTGAAGTAGCCAAGTTTTTGAAGCAGTTCTGAATGGAGTACAACGGCTCCATGGTTTGAGGCGAGCATGGTCATGAAGACAAGCTCTTTGTTGGTAAGTTTAAACCTCGACCCATCGGGAGACTGCAGGCACGAAGTAATGCTCAAAAGTCTCCATGATTTCGACGGTGAAAACTCATTTTCGCCAACAACCTGCGGAGAGATTGATGGTAATTCAACAATGCGACTGAGAAGCGTTTCGATGGAGGCTGAGAGTATACGAAAAGAAAACGGTTTGGTCAGATAGATATCCGCACCTGCTTTGTAACCTAAAAGCTGATCGTCAACTATGATGCGCCCGGACATTATGATGATGCGCATATTTGTGTTCTTTCGAATGTATTCGGCGAGTACGAGCCCGCTCTGATCAGGAAGTCCGATATCGAGTACGGCAACCGCATAGGATTCTGTCACAATATGCATATAGCACTCACCGGACGAACTTACCCCGGTGACTTCGTATCCCTCTGTAGTCAGAAATTTGACAATGGCTTTAAGGACTGACTTGTCGTCTTCAACAATGATCACCCGCCTGCCTGGCGTGTTGTGCTGTGGAGTCTCCTGAGACTCTGCACCTTTGAAACTATTGGACATCCATCCTGTGTCAATAAAAAAGTTTTTTCGAGGCGGGGGGGGATGGGATTTTAAACGATTATATTAATAGACATTAAACGAAATAAAATTTATAAAAGAAACCTTCTGTTTTTTGAAAATTTGACAACTCCACGAAATACTCAGTCAGATCGAAAAACGTTTTTATGCTTATTGAAAAATGCCGTGTGTAAGTTACTGAATTTAGCTCAAGAAAGCATCATGACAAGACCGAAATTGCGCTCTGTGCAACAAAAAAAATTGAAATGAAATCAGGATGGCAAGGTTACTAAAAACTTACTGACTTCGAGGACAAAAGCTTCTGGCTGCTCTTCCTGCGGAAGATGTC
>CAILXE010000442.1 GCA_903838095.1 uncultured Chlorobiaceae bacterium | reverse complement strand
TGCCGTTATTGAAAGCCTCAGGCATGCCCGCAAGCTGCACACGTTTTCCCTGTTGCTCGCAGGAATAGCCTTGCTGTTTATTGTTATCAAACCGAAAACTATTACGCTGCCCTATCTTGCCGGATCGTTCAAGTTTGATGACCTCAGCTACTCTTTTCTGGCGATGATTCTTTCAACAGCTCTTTTGAGCCAGGTATCCTCTTTTATCGACTCCGCATTACAAGGGGCGCACTATCTCAACGATCGACGGTCGGCCATGCTGGTAGGCCATTTTCCCTGGCTGCTCTCAAAGTATGAAAGTGACGCGCAAAATCGCCGTCAGTCAAAAATAATGCGACTGTTTCTGGTTTTTCATCCAGTCATTTACCTCTATTTTTTTATAAAATGGGATATTCTTGTCAGTGGAAACTTTGCCGCCCTTATGCAATTCAACCAGGAGATGCCGTTCATTTTCGGTGAGTATCTGCTTCCGGTTTTTTACGTTATCCTGATAAAGCTCTGCATACATATTTTTCGGCTTTCGGAAGGGTTCCAGAAGCCGATCCTTTTCGATACACAAACGGAGCGCGGACGCCGCACCGATATGGAACGTCTTGCCGAAGCCGTTGAAATGCAGGCATCCAGAACAACTGAGCTTGTTGAGCTGATGCGTAAACGGGAAGTGTAAAGCCACTTCTGGCCCGGGATGTGCAGTGTGCTGTCAGGTAATCCTCAACATAACAAGATTTGTATCCTCTGCCGACAGTGATTGTGCAGAAACAATTTCAGGTAAAAATGACAGAGATTCGTGAGTTTTTACAGGGGAACGAAAAATTACGATATATTACAAACTGTTTTAAGTTGACCGAAAGTCGAAGAAATTTCTCAGTATAAGTAAATGAGGCATATTGTTATCGTTGGCGGGGGATTTGCAGGTCTTAATGTTGCCAAAGAGCTTGGCAACAAAAAAGAGGTCAAGGTTACTCTTATTGACAAAAATAATTTCCATCTTTTTCAGCCCCTTCTTTATCAGGTAGCCATGGCTGCGCTTAATGCGGGTGAAATTGCCTATCCGTTGCGCATGATGCTTTCGAAGTATAAAAATGTCACCGTGTTCAAGGGCGTTGTGAAAACCGTTGATCCAGTCTCCCAGACCGTTTATACTGATTTTGGTGAAATACAGTATGACAATCTGGTTATGACGTGTGGCACGAAGCATCATTATTTTGGTCATAATGAGTGGGAGGAATTTGCTCCAGGCCTTAAAACCATTGCCCAGGCTGCCGAAATCAGAAGACGGGTGATGGATGCTTATGAAAATGCTGAACGATCCCAGGATCCTGATGAAAAAAGAAAACTCCTGACATTTGTCATTGTTGGCGGCGGTCCCACCGGGGTTGAACTTGCCGGTTCAATTGGGGAGATGAGTCGTTACTATCTGTCAAAATATTTTAAAAATATTGATCCAAAAGAGATCCGTATTTTTATCGCTCAATCGGCTCCCGTTCTTCTTCATGCCTTTTCGGCGGAACTTTCGGCAAAGGCCACTCTTGCGCTGAAAAAACTTGGTGTTGAGGTCTTGACCTGCTGCAAGGTTACTAATATCGATGCCAATGGTGTTCAGATTGGTCAGGAAAGAATCGAGGCCGGTACCGTGCTTTGGGCAGCAGGTGTCCGGGCAACAAGCATAGGGAAAACCATTGGTTTTGAGACTGATCATTCGGGCAGAATCATTGTCGCTGAAGATCTCAGTGTGCCCGGTTATCCTGATGTATTTGTCGGCGGTGATCAGGCATGTTTTAGCTTGCAAGACGGGGGGACGCTTCCCGGTCTTGCCTCTGTTGCGCTTCAGCAGGGGCATTCAATTGGAAAGAATATTCTTCTGGATATTGAGGGAAAGCCCAGAAAACAATTTGTCTACCATGACAAGGGGCAGATGGCGACCATCGGAAAAAATTCAGCCATTGCCGAAAGAGGCAATGTTAAACTTTCCGGACTTCCAGCCTGGATTATTTGGCTTGGTGTTCACATTTATTATCTCAGCAGTGTAAAACACCGTTTGTTTGTGCTCTTGCAGTGGGGGTGGTCATACTTTACCTTTGGCCACGGTGCTCGAATTGTTAACAAAGAGTGGAGGTTTTATCCAAATCTTCCTGAGCCAGCCGAGCCGGCCGAGCAGGAGGAGCTGATACCCGATAGTGCTTGTGTTTATGTTGCAGGCGAATCAGTTAACGGAAAGCGTTGATTACCTGATTTCCGTCATGAAGAGTTTTCTTCATGACGCGATTCTTTCGCAAAGAGTCAGCGACAAAAAGAGTCACGGACGTGTTCCCTGTACACCTCAAGCCGTTGGCGGATTTCTTCAAGGTGGTCTCCGCCAAGTTTTTCAAGCAGCGCATTGGCGATAACCGGAGCGACAACCGTTTCGGCAACAACGCCAGCAGCGGGAACGGCACAGGTGTCACTTCGTTCAAAGCGAGATGGTGTCGGTTGCAGGGTCTCCACGTCAAACGATTGCAGGGGGGTGACTAATGAAGAAATTGGTTTCATGGCAGCCCGGAGGTGAATGGTTTGTCCACTCGACATACTTCCTTCAAGTCCGCCAGCCCGGTTGGTTTTTCGAATGACACCGGTTCCGGGTGAAAGATGGAGTTCATCATGCACCTCTGAACCTGGTTTTCTTGCATTTTCAAAAGCCGTTCCAATTTCAACGCCTTTGATGGCCTGAATGGAGAGTATTGCCGAGGCGAGAGCTGCATCAAGTCGTCGGTCATGTTGGACATAACTTCCAAATCCAACAGGCACGCCAGTGATAAATATCTCAATGATGCCACCGAGAGTATCTCCACGTTTTTTCGCCTCGTCAATAGCCGCTACTGCTTCTGTTTCAGTTGTTTTGCTGAGCATTCGTACCGGAGAGAGGTCGGCTTGCTTTGACACAGCTTCGGCACCAGCGCTGAGCAGTGTCTCAAGCAGTGCATCAGGAGCAGGTTCTGATGCGGCTCCTATGGATGAGATATAGCTTCCGATTTCAATGCCGAGAGCCTTCAAAAAGATTTTTGCGAGTGTGCCTGCCGCAACCCGCGCCGCTGTCTCCCTTGCAGATGAACGCTCAATAACCGGGCGGATATCGTCAAAACCGTATTTGATGCGACCAGCAAGATCAGCATGACCTGGCCTTGGAATGGTGATTTTTGAAATAGTCTCTTCAGGTTTCTCAAACTGGGACATGGTGGATGTCCAGTTTGCCCAGTCCCGGTTTTTAATGATCAGCGTAATCGGTGAGCCCAGGGTTTTGCCAAACCGGATACCGGATAAAACCTCAGCCTTGTCTGTCTCGATCTTCATCCGTCCACCCCGGCCATGGCCTTGCTGACGGCGAGCTAACTGGTTGTTTATCTCTTCTGCGGTAATATTGATACCTGCAGGCAATCCTTCCACTATAGCCGAAAGAGCCGGGCCATGGGATTCACCGGCGGTAAAGTATCGTATCATGGGCTTAAGTTTACAAAGCCCGGTTAGAAGTGTAACCGGGCTTTTTAGAATGCTTAACGAAGAATTTTTGCTGCCTCTTTTGCATAATAGGTAAAGATAAGGTCTCCGCCTGCACGTTTCATGCAAAGCAGTGACTCCATCATGACCCTCTTTTCATCGAGCCAGCCGCGCTGAGCAGCAGCCTTGACCATGGAGTATTCACCAGAGACATGATAGATAGCTACCGGTACATCAAAACGTTCTTTGGTGCGGTAGACAATGTCAAGATAGGCAAGTCCGGGTTTGACCATGACAATATCGGCGCCCTCCATGATGTCAAGTTCAATCTCTTTCATTGCCTCGTCGGTATTGGCCGGATTCATCTGGTAGGTGGTTTTGTCGCCGAACTGTGGTGCGGAGTGAAGCGCATCACGGAAAGGTCCATAAAAGCTGGAAGCATATTTTGCTGCGTAGGAGAGAATGCCGACATCGGAAAACTCGGTGTCATCAAGCGCTTCACGAATGGCGCCGATCCGGCCGTCCATCATGTCGCTTGGAGAGACGAAATCAGCTCCGGCATTGGCATGAGATATGGCCATTTTACAGAGCACCTCAACAGTTTCATCATTCAGGATAATGCCATCTCTGACCAGACCATCGTGTCCGAAGGGGGTAAATGGATCAAGAGCGACATCCGTCATGATACAGAGGTCGGGAACTTTTGCCTTGATAGCCCGCAGGGCGTTCTGGATGATACCATTCTCATTGAATGCCTCACTGCCATCTTCAGTTTTAACCTCTGGAATTCCAAAGAGGTCAATAGACTGGATTCCAAGATCCCAGAGTTCCTGGCACTCTTTGACGGCCTTGTCAATGGAATAGCGAAAGCTGCCGGGCATTGATGCGACCTCTTCAACAACATTCGTGCCGGGGCAGACAAAGAGCGGATAGACAAGGTCATTGACAGTCAGAGTGTTTTCCTGTACAAGGTTTCTGATAGCTGCACTTTTGCGAAGTCTTCTGGGCCTTTGAACAATATTGAGTAAATCGAGCTGACTCATGGGGGAGAGCTGGTTAGGAGTTTAAAAAGCCAAAAATACGAAAATCCGGGAATTTCGCGAAGGAATTCCCGGTTCTAAAGTGTTGCTTTGGAATTGCCCACAAGCAACACTTTAGAGCAGAAAGCTCATCATGATACCGGCTGCGACCGCTGAGCCGATTATGCCGGCAACATTGGGTGCCATGGCATGCATAAGCAGATGATTGTCGGGGTCAGCTTTCAGTCCTTCGAGTTGCACAACGCGGGCGCTTTCAGGCACAGCGGCAACACCGGCGGCTCCGATCAACGGGTTGATTTTGTTTTCTGCGGAAAGAAAAAGGTTCATAAATTTTGCAAAGAGGATGCCCCCCGCCGTTGAGAACATAAATGCAGTTGCGCCAAGAATGAAAATCAGTACAGAACTGTGAGTCAGAAACGTTGTCGCCTGTGTTGAGGCGCCGATGGTAACACCAAGAATAATGGTGACAATGTCAATCATGGCATTTTTGGCAGTATCGGCAAGCCGTTTTGTGACCATTGACTCCTTGAGCAGATTACCAAGAAACAGCATACCGAGAAGCGGCAGAGATCCCGGAGCGATAAATCCTGTCAGCAGCAGGCCAAAGACGGGAAACATCACTTTTTCGATTTTGGTAACCGAACGGGGTGGTTTCATTTTGATTCTGCGCTCTTTTTGGGTCGTCAACAAGCGCATGATTGGCGGCTGAATAAGCGGCACAAGCGCCATGTATGTGTAAGCAGCAATGGCAATTGAGCCGATGAGATGCGGAGCGAGCCGCGAAGAGAGAAAGATTGCTGTAGGGCCATCAGCGCCGCCAATGATGCCTATCGAGGCGGATTCGGGATTGGTAAACCCAAGGGAGATGGCGCCAAGATAGGTCATGAAAATTCCGAACTGGGCCGCAGCGCCGAGCAGGATAAGTTTCGGATTTGATATAAGCGGCGAGAAATCAGTCATCGCTCCGATTCCGAGAAAAATCAGGGGAGGAAAAATTCCTTTCAGCACTCCCTGGTAAAGGTAGTTCAACACGCTTCCATCCTGATAGATGCCGAGTGCCATGCTGCCGTGCTCGATAAACGGGGTATTGCCAATCAGGATGCCGAAACCGATCGGAACCAGAAGAATTGGTTGATATTCATACCGGATGGCCAGATAGATAAACACCATTCCAACAAGAATCATCAACAGGTGTCCCGGAGTGACATTTGCAAAACCGGAATACCCGAAAAGCTGTACAAGTCCGTCCATAATGGTGTTATTCAATTTCTATCAGGATATCACCCTGCAT
>CAILXE010000441.1 GCA_903838095.1 uncultured Chlorobiaceae bacterium | reverse complement strand
TCTCCATCTTGACTGCCATCTGACGGTTCCATGGTACCTCAATGTTCACGAAGCCCATCGGGAAATTGACAAACTCAGTAGACTGGTCAACGAAAATTTTGGTGAAAATATTGAGTTATCTGTGCATACTGATGGATGTCTTGACTTTTCGTGTGAAATATGTCAAAAGGAGGGCTGTGCGGTTCGTAAAGCAGAATGCAGGCGAAGAGTGGAGTGGACAGTTCAAAACATTTCAAACAACCACAAGCATAATGCTTCGTTAACGTAATAAAATGAGATCATCAGTGAAATACGCATTACGAACAATCTCCTTTTCGTTTATCGTTCTCATGGGTATGACTGTTTCAGCTTGCAACAATGCTTCAGATGAGTCAAAAAACAGTTTACTGAGTACTGGAGCCAAGATTGGCAGTGGCGCTGTGGAGGGTTCAATTGCCGAGTTTTCAAAAGCAATAAAACTTGACTCCAGTTCAGCGAAGGTCTATGTTGGTCGAGCCGCAGTTAAATATGCCTCCGGAGATAACAAGGGCGTCATTACTGACCTTACGAAGGCGATTGAACTGAATCCCAAATCCGCAACGGCATATTCTGCCAGAGCGACCGCAAAATTCTCCGAAGGCGATATTCCCGGCGCGGTGGCCGACGTTATCAGCGCAGGAAAGATTGTTGTTTTTTCTTCGTTCAGCAAGGATTCAGGTAACTGATAAGCCTTTAGAAACAGAAATGTGATGTTCTGAGTAACGTTGCGGGATGAAATTTAACAGGAGTGAGTTGATGGCTTTTGAACAGTGGCAAACGTTGTCTGCTGATGAAGCTCTTAAAAAAATCGCGTCTTCTTCTGCTGGCCTCAGCAGTGCCGAGGCGCTCAGTCGCCTTGGAGTTTATGGCCCTAATCGTCTTGAAGCTGAGCGACGGGCAAGTCCCTGGCTCTTGTTGCTTGATCAGTTTAAAAATGTTCTGATTCTTACCCTTCTTCTGGCAACGATCCTCTCGGCTTTTCTTGGTCACGGTGTTGAGGCTGTTGCCATTGCCGTGATTGTTCTCTTTGCTGTGCTGCTTGGTTTTGTTCAGGAGTTCAGGGCTGAAAGGGCTCTTGAGGCGCTGAAGGCAATGGCGGCTCCACTTGCAAAAGTGCTGCGTGATGGAAATGAGGTGATGATTGATGCTTCGGAGATCGTGCCTGGTGATGTGGTGATGCTCGCCGCCGGAGATCGTGTGCCTGCCGATGCCAGACTGCTGCAGGCGATGAACCTGCGTGCCGATGAAGCGTCGCTGACGGGGGAGTCGTTGCCCTCTGAAAAGGAGTACGGGGCGATTTTTTCTGCAGAGGCAACGCCGGGTGATCGTAAAAATATGGTTTTTGCCGGTACTGCTATCAGTTACGGTCGTGCAACAGCGCTGGTGGTTGCGACTGGTATGCAGAGTGAATTCGGTCGAATTGCCAGGATGCTGCCAGGGGTTAAAACCGAAAAGACACCACTTCAGAAAAATCTCGATAACGTGGGCTCGGTGTTGGCGCGCGCCGCCTTTGTGATTGTGTTGGTTATTGTGGCTTTCGGGGTGTTTCGCGGCCAGTCTTTTATTGAAATGCTGATTTTTGGCATTGCGCTCGCAGTCGCCGTGGTGCCGGAAGCGCTTCCCGCCGTGGTGACCATCTCTCTTGCTCTTGGCGTTCAGCGTATGGTGAAGCGTCATGCTCTCATGAGGCGCCTGCCGGTGGTGGAGACCCTTGGCAGCACCACGGTAATCTGCTCAGATAAAACCGGCACGCTTACGCGGGATGAGATGACTGTGCGGGCACTCTATACCTCTGGAACGTTGATTGAGGTGAGTGGTTCGGGATATCTGCCTGAAGGTTCTCTCACCGTTGAAGGAGGCGGGGCTCTGCCTGAAAGTGTGCGGGAGCTTCTTGTTTCAGGTGTACTCTGCAATGATGCCCGGTTGGAAAAAAACGTGGAGGGCGCATGGTCTATTGCTGGTGATCCTACCGAAGGCGCGCTGCTTGTTGTTGCTCGCAAGGCAGGGCTTGATGAGGCTCTGTTGCAGCAGGAGTATGAACGGCTTGATGAGCAGCCATTCTCATCTGAAACCAAACGGATGATCACCCTGCACAGAAGTGGTGACGCAAGGCGGGCGGTAATCAAGGGTGCGCCGGAGGTGCTGCTCGCTGGTTGCGAGACTCTGCGTGTTGGTGCCGGGGTGCAGCCGCTTGATGCGGCCATGAGAGCCGCTCTGCTTGCAGAGGCAGATGCGCTTGGCAAAAAGGCATTGCGGGTGTTGGCTCTTGCCGTCAAGGAGTGTGCGGAGATTCGGGGAGCTGATGCGGGGATGACCTTTCTCGGATTTGTCGGGATGATTGATCCTCCGAGGGCTGAAGCCGGAGAGGCGGTGCGCCGTTGTCTTGAAGCCGGGATTCGACCCGTCATGATTACCGGCGACCATCCTTTGACCGCAGAGGCAATAGCCCGTGAGCTTGGCATTCTCAGAGACGGCAGAGTGGTCACCGGCGTGATGCTGCAGGGGATGAGTGATGAAGAGCTGCGCCGTACCGCCAGTTCTATCTCTGTGTTTGCACGAGTTGCCCCTGAACACAAGCTGCGCATTGTCGATGCCTTGCAGCAGAATGGTGAAGTTGTGGCCATGACGGGAGATGGGGTAAATGATGCTCCTGCTCTAAAAAAAGCTGATATCGGAATATCAATGGGCATTACTGGTACTGATGTTGCCAAGGAGGCGTCAGCCATCATGTTGACCGACGACAACTTTGCATCCATTGTGGCGGCAGTGGAGGAGGGGCGGGGAATCTATGACAACATCAAAAAATATCTCACCTATCTGCTCTCATCGAATATTGGTGAACTTGGTCTGATGGTTTTTGCAACCCTTATGGGTATTCCTCTGCCGCTCACCGCAGTTCAGATTCTCTATGTGAATCTGGCTACTGACGGCTTGCCGGCTCTTGCGCTTGCGGTGGATCCTGCTGAACGTGATATTATGTTGCGGCGTCCCAACGATCCATCAAAGGGGATATTTACCCGACCGGTTGTTGCCCTTATGCTTACTGGTGGTATCTGGTCAACGATCGTGAATGTTTCACTCTTCCAGTGGGCGATCGCTTCAGGGCGTCCACTGAAAGAGGCGATGACCATGACCTTTGTGTCGCTTGTGCTGATTCAGTTTTTTAAGGCCTATAATTTTCGTTCTGAACGGAACTCACTTTTCAACCGTCCATTTGCCAACAAGTGGTTGAATCTGGCTATAGGCTGGGAGCTGATGATGCTTGCTGCCATTATTTTTGTTCCATTTTTACAGGTACCATTTGGAACGTTTCTCCTGACCGGTGAAGACTGGGTGATTGTGATCGTATCAGCCATAACCGTAGTTCCTGTTATTGAGCTGCTCAAATGGTTTCTGCGCAGAGGGCTGTTCGGGCGAGGCTTCAACTGAAGTTTTTGAGAAATGGTGTATCAATTATCCTCAATCGGTGGTACATTAGAGTGATGATTAAGCAACATCATAATCAAGAAAAGGAGAGTGTTATGGCGATTACCTCAAAACTTCAGCTTGCTGCTGATGCTGTTCAGGATGCAAAAAGGCGTATGGAAAGGGCTAAAGATGATGCTGATGACGATTATGAAATTCGTCAGGCTATAAAAATTCTTGATGAGGCGGCGGACTATCTGCGAGCAGCGATTTCAGAACTGTCGAAGTAAGTGCGCCACATCTTCAGCCTGAAGGCTGCGACATGGCGCGGATGGCGAATGAGTGTCATGCTTCCCGGTTCAGCGTGTTACATAAAAACAGGCGAACTTGAGGTAGCTGGTTTCTGGCATGGCCAGCAGGACGGGATGGTCAAAGGGTTGCGAGTTTTTATGGATCAGCCTGAGCTGGCAGCCGGCGGAAAGAGCAGCCTGATGGATGGACTGCAGGAAGTCTTCTTCTGAGACGTGGTGACTGCATGATGCAGTGGCAAGAAACCCGCCGTTTTTCAGGAGCTGAAGCCCGAGCTTGTTCAGCCGTTTATAGGCTTTGAGGGCACCGGGAAGGTTTTTGCGGCTTTTGGTGAAACTTGGAGGATCAAGAACGACAAGATCAAATGACTCTTTCGACTCGACCATCTGGTCAAGCGTATCGAAAGCATCGGCGGCAACAAGACTGTATTCGGAAAATTTGTTCAGTTGTGCGTTGTGCTCCGCCCGTTGCAGTGCCTCTTTGGATGCATCAACCAGAATGGCCGATCGGGCTCCTCCGTAGAGGGCGTTCAGGGCAAATCCGCCATCATTGGTAAAAACGTCGAGTACTTCTGCCCCCTTGGCAAATTTTCTGATAATACGCCGGTTCTCACGCTGGTCAAGGAAAAAGCCGGTTTTCTGTCCCTGAAAAAGATCCACCTGATACGTAATGCCAGCGTCGTGAATGGTCTGCACCGCTTCTGATGCTTTTCCTCTTACAATTTCTTTATGAAGAGTCAGCCCTTCAAGTTCTCTCAAGGGTGATTCATTGCGCACAATGATTATTGAAGGGTCGAGCAGCTCCTGCAGGACATCGCAGACAAGTGGCAGATGAATGTCCATGCCAGCCGAAAAAGCCTGAAGCACGACCGCCTTGTTAAATCGGTCAACAATGAGGCCGGGAAGTCCGTCCGACTCTCCATGAACAAGGCGCCAGGCGTTGGTCTCCTCATTGCTGTAGATTTTTTCGCGCAATGTGAGCGCTTCAAGAAACTTTTTACGGAAAAAATTCTTGTCAGGTTCTTCATCCGTTCGGGTAAGAAGTCTGACTGAGATGAGCGAATGTGGATTGTAAAAGCCGGTTCCAAGGAATTTCTTGTCGTGGGTGAAGAGCTTTACCGTTTCGCCGGAAGCAATATCTCTTGGAAGGCTTGCAAGTTCGTTGCTGAACACCCAGAGATGGCCTTTCTGGATCCGGTGGTGTTCTTTTGGTTTAAGGTAGAGGGATTGCATGTTTTTAATAGCGTGTTGTGAGTTTTGATAGCTCTGTATTTTGCCTTAAATATAACGTATGATGGTATAATACAGAGTGGCTCTCTTTGTGAGAAGAGGGCATTTTCAGTCATGATGTATCAAACGCGGTGCTTAATGCTCAAGGTATCTGTTGCAATGTGCAGCAAAAGAGCTGAATCTCAAAGGAAATAATTTCAGGGGAATTGAGAGATGAAACGAAGTGGTCTGTGGTTGTCTGTGCTCTTTATGCTTGTTCTGGTGTTGGGATGTTCGGAATTTCGGACGGTTGGCAGGCAGGAGCTGCCTGTTGAACAGACGGCGCTTATTGCTGAACATGCGGCTCTTTATCAGGAAGTAACCAAAGCCTCGCCATTTATTCATTCGCTTGATGGTTATGCTGATGTCTGGATAAAAACACCGAAACGTCAGAATCGTGTGTTCTGCAATATTCGTGTCAATCGTGGAGTTGAGTCAAGAATGATTGTCACTGCCGGTTTTATAGGATGGCCGGTTGCTGATATGTTTTTCAGCAGGGATTCGCTTTTCGTGCATGATATGCTGAATAACCGGCTTTTTCTTGGCAGTAACAATGATATGAATCTTGAGAAAATTCTTGGTGTGAATTCAGGATATCGGTTGTTGACGGAATCTCTTCTTGGGATGGTCAACATTACAGAGCCGGTAACTGCCATCACATCAGTGAAAAAAGGCGCAGGAATGCTCCTGTTTACGGTCGCAAGTTCTGCGGGAAGCAAAGAGGTTGTTATAGATCCGTTTAACCGGACACTGACAGCACTTCTTCTGAAGGATTTTGAGGGAAAAACGACCACCGAGATGCATTTCAGGAATTTTGAGTCACTGACCATTGATGGCCACACTGTTCTTGTTCCGAAAGAGATTGATCTGCTGCTCTACAACAGTAAAGATGGAACGGGGGAGCATCAAATGGTTATTTCCTACGATGAACGGGTGTTTAACAAGGAGATGTCTTCTCTCAGATTATCAATGCCGAAAAAAGCGAAAATTGTCAATATTGATGATGCAGACTTTCAGCCATGGCTCTGATGGATTGGGCGATATTGTCAATAACCCTGACAAATCGCCCGTAGTGCCATCAAGATTTTAGCTCTGTTACTCTGTTGCTTTTTTGTAATTTTCTGAGGCGAACTCCCAATTGAGAAGGTTGTCGATCACCGTTGCAACATAGTCAGGCCGGCGATTCTGGTAATCAAGGTAGTAGGCGTGTTCCCATACATCAATAGTCAGAATTGGTTTCTGGCCACTGGTTGAGGGCGTTTGGGCATTACCGGTTTTTACGACCTTCAGTGTCTCTCCATCAAGCACAAGCCAAGCCCATCCACTGCCGAACTGGGTTGCCGCCGCAGCTTTCAGTTCATCTTTAAATTTTTCAAAACTGCCGAAATCTTTGGTTATTTTGGCTCCAAGTTCTCCGGATGGCAGGCCCCCGCCGTCAGGTGTGAGGCAGTTCCAGTAAAATGAGTGATTCCAGGCTTGCGCACCATTATTGAAAATACCGACCTTTTGTGGATCTGTTGCTGTCAGGGAAATCACCTCTTCAATGCTCAGGCTCTCAAGAGGAGTTCCAGCTACGAGGTTATTATAGTTTGTGATGTATGCAACATGGTGTTTGCCGTAATGAAAACTGAGAGTTTTTGCCGACATATAAGGTTCAAGTGCGTTTTCTGCGTATGAAAGTGCAGGTTGCTGATAGGTCATAAACTGATTATTTAGAGTTTAAAAAAGTCAATACATTAATCACTTAAAGTTACTATACCATTAAAAATGTTTAAACTTTCATTTGGCAGATTTAGTTTCTTGCATTTCTCAAATTCACTCATGCGGTCATGAAATTCAGGCATATCATTCACATTTTTGTTGCGTGCGTTATCTTTTGCCATGGCTTGACAGGGTGCAGTGATTCGAAGCCGCAGGCGCTTGACAAAGATGATATTCATTTTGCAGGTTTTTATTGCGATTATCTGCTCTTCTCAGGAGTAGCGCCTGCTTCCGGCAGCTCGGAGCTTGTTGCGCTCAATTCGGCTGATATCAATGAGCTTCTTGTTCGTCACGCTCTTACCCGTGAAAGTATGAAGCACAAGATAGAGATCTACAAAAGGAATTCTGACCGCTGGAGATCGGTACTGGAGCTGACTCGGATAAATATCCGCAAAAAAACAGGTGCTCAATAATGAAACGAACCTATCCTTTTCTTGTTGGCGTGACGGGCGGTCTTGGTAGTGGCAAATCAATGGTTTGTCATTTTCTTTCGGAAATGGGTTGTACGCTCTTCGAGTCTGATCAGGTAGCAAAAGAGTTACAGCTTCATGATCCGGAAGTGGTTGATGGAATCAGAAGGCTTTTTGGAGCATCGGTGTATTCGATTGATGCAGTCGGTCAATTGCTGTTGAATCGAAAAAAAATAGCGGAGACCGTTTTTTCTGAGCCGGAAAAACTGGAGGCATTGAACCGCCTCATTCATCCGAAGGTTTTTGTTGAGTTTCGCAAGGCGGTCTGTGATGCTGAAAAGAAGGGGACAAAAATTCTTGTCAAAGAGGCTGCAATTCTGTTTGAATCTGGCGGAAACGAAGTGCTTGATGCGGTTGTGGTTGTCGTGGCTGATCAGCAGGAGCGAATTGAAAGAGCGGTGCAGAAAGGAATGGGGCGACCTGAAGAGATTATGCGGCGTATTGCAGCGCAGTGGCCACAGGAAAAACTGATTTCAATGGCCGATTATGTGCTGTACAACAAAGGCTCTTTGGAGGATCTCAAAAAAGAGACGACAGAGCTTTACTCTGCCTTGCGTGCCGCAGCGGCATCTGTATGCTCCATTTCCGGAAGCGAGGGGCAGCTTATTTCAGGGCAGCATTGTTGCGATTGACTCTGGCTGAAATCAGGATACTGAGTTCATAGAGCAGGATCATCGGCAGTCCAATAATAAGCTGAGTGACAATGTCGGTTGACGGGGTAACAACTGCAGCGACAATCAAAAGGACTACAATGGCGTGCTTACGGTAAAACCTCATGAAGGCTGGCGTCAAAAGTCCTATTTTTGAGAGGATATAGGATATGAAGGGAAGCTCAAAAACAAGTCCTGCAGTCAGAAGCGCTCCAATAAAAAAGCTGATATAGTCCTGAACAGAGATGTTGTTTTTGATAAGGCTTGTGCCGAAACCGGCAAAAAATTGCAGGGAGATCGGCAGAAAGACAAAATAGCCGAAGGCGATACCTGCAAAGAAGCAGAGAGAAATAAAAAGAATGGAGAACCGGCTGGCCTTCCTTTCGTGTTCGTGCAGACCCGGGGCTATAAATTGCCAGATTTGCCAGGCGATAAAAGGAAAAGAGATGATGAATCCCGCAAAAAATACAACCTGAAAATAGAGAGAGACCTGTCCGTATGGGACAAGGTTTTGAAGTACAAGAGAAGGACTGCTTCGTTTGAGCGGTCCAATAAGGATATCATTGACCAGAAAATCAGCATAGGTGGCACACAACGCCGTTACGATCAGCAGTGCAAGGCCTGACTGGATCAGTCGTGATCGAATTTCCTCAAGATGACCTATGAAGTTCAGCTCATTTTCAGGCTCGGACTGTTCTGTTTCAGCATCGTGATCGCTCTCTTCGAGAAGCTGTATTGCCGTTGTTGATTCAGTTTCTTGGCTCATTGGTTCATTTCAGGATGAAACTAAGAGAGAGTTATCTGGATGTGACAGGTGCAATGGCGCATTCCAGAACGATAATAATGGCAAAACATAGTAACAAAGAATCAACTGGACAAGAAAATGTTT
>CAILXE010000440.1 GCA_903838095.1 uncultured Chlorobiaceae bacterium | reverse complement strand
GTGGTCTTCTTAAATAAATGTGACATGGTGGATGATCCTGAACTTATCGAGCTGGTTGAGATGGAGTTGCGCGAGCTTCTTGATAAGTATGACTTCCCCGGTGATGAGGTGCCTATCATTCATGGTTCGGCCCTGAAGGCCCTGGAGAATCCTGAAGATCCCGAGGCTGCTAAATGTATCTGGGACCTGATGGAAGCCATTGACACATATATCCCTGAGCCAAAGCGTGACATTGATCAACCGTTTTTGATGCCGGTCGAGGATGTTTTTTCCATCTCTGGTCGTGGTACGGTTGCTACAGGTCGTATTGAGCGTGGTATCGTTCATGTTGGTGATGAGGTAGCGATCGTTGGTATCCGTGATACGGTCAAGACGACTGTCACCGGTGTTGAGATGTTCCGCAAGATCCTTGATGAGGGTCAGGCTGGAGATAATGTTGGAGTTCTGCTTCGTGGCACCAAGCGAGAGGATATTGAGCGTGGTCAGGTTCTGGCTAAGCCCGGCACCATTACTCCTCATACCAAGTTCAAGGCTGAGTGTTATATTCTTGGTAAAGAAGAGGGTGGACGTCATACCCCATTTTTTAATGGATATCGTCCTCAGTTTTATTTCCGGACTACCGATGTGACCGGCATTGTGACTCTTCCTGAGGGAACTGAGATGGTAATGCCTGGTGATAATGTGTCTGTCGTTGCTGAGTTGATTACCCCGATTGCTATGGATGCAGGTCTTCGTTTTGCTATCCGTGAGGGTGGTCGGACCGTAGGTGCTGGTGTTATCAGTGAAATCATAGCTTAATATTAAAATTTAAGCACTTTGTCTGGTTGCGGGCAGAGTGCTTTTTTCTATTGGATGGATTGGAATGAGAGATATTGTTACTCTTGCATGTGGGACATGCAAGCGTCGAAATTATACGACGACTAAGAATAAGAAAAGTACGCCAAATAAACTTGAGTTTAAGAAATTTTGTTCATTCTGCCGGGTACATACTCCGCATAAAGAAACAAAATAATAATATATTGAGAGTGTTGTAGGCCAGTAGCTCTAATGGTAGAGCGCCGGACTCCAAATCCGGATGTTGGGGGTTCGAATCCCTCCTGGCCTGCCAAATGTCAGGTATGGCGCTCAAGGTGAATAAATAACGGATTGTTTTGGTAAGTATTTTTCAAGGATAGGTATAATTACGACGATGATAAATAAATCAAAACCTGTCAAAGATGTTAAGGTGATTGACGAGAAGGATGGTGGATTTTCGCCCTCTCAAATCAAGAAATTTATCAACGAAGTCAAGGTTGAGGCAACTAAAATTGTTTGGCCGGAAAGAAAAGTAACCATAGGGCTTACTGCAGTTGTCGTTATTCTGTCGGCGGTGGCCTCGTTGTATCTTGGAACTGTAGACTTGTTGCTTGGGAAGATCGTTGCTTCATTTCTAAAATAATATTCTGGTCAGAAGAGTGCTGAGGATTGAATAGATTCACCTTAACCCTTAATTGAATTAAAAAGTATATTCATGTCAAGACATTGGTACATCCTGCAGGTTCATTCAGGCTTTGAGGATAAGGTTAAAGCGACCCTTGAAGAAAGGATTAAGAATGAGGGGCTTGAAGCATTGTTCGGTGATATCTTGATTCCTACTGAACAGGTCGTTGAGATGGCAAAAGGGGTCAGGAAAACTTCTTCGAGGAAGTTTTTTCCAGGTTATATCCTTCTTTCAATGGAGCTCAATGATTCAACATGGCATACCGTTCATGAAAATATGCCAAGGGTTGTTGGCTTTGTTGGAAATGACATTGATCCCATTCCTCTTCCCGATGAAGATGCGCAAAAGATCCTTGGTCGTATTCACGATGGGTTAGAGGTGCCACGTCCAAAAGTTGTCTTTGAGGTAGGGGAAGTTGTCAGGGTAACGGATGGTCCTTTCGCTAATTTTCAAGGTGTTGTTGACGAGGTTTTCCCTGAAAAGGGTAGGGTGAAGGTGATGGTGTCAATATTTGGCAGGGAAACTCCTGTTGAATTGGAATATATACAGGTGTCAAATAGTTAAACGTAATGAATGTTAAGTATGATAAATTAATTATTTTTTATATTAAAAATAAGTTGAGTTGTGTGGGCTTATTTAATGATTTTCAAGAGATACTTATTAAGTAAAAAATCTACGTAGAATACAGCAGGAGTAAATAATGGCCAAGAAAATAACGGCATATATTAAATTGCAGGTTGCTGCAGGTAAAGCCAATCCTTCACCACCAATTGGTCCGGCTTTAGGGCAGCATGGTGTTAATATTATGGAGTTCTGTAAGGATTTTAATGCCAAGACACAGTCTCTCGGGGATACGGTTGTGCCTGTGGTCATTACTGTCTTTCAGGATAGGTCTTTTACTTACATTACCAAGACACCACCAGCCTCTATTCTTTTGTTGAAGGCGGTTGGTTTGAAAAAAGGATCTAATAATCCGAAAATTGATCGTGTCGCTGAGATTAGTAAAGAGCAGATTCGTGAGATTGCACAAATAAAACTGCCTGATTTGAATGCATATGATATTGATAAGGCAATGCGTATTATTGCTGGAACTGCTCGGAGTATAGGGATTACTGTCGTAGGTTGAATTAATTTTAAATAATTTTACTACAGTTATGCGGGTTACGCAGAGATGCTTTGCATGATGAGTAGGAGGCCGATATGCCGAAACACGGAAAACAGTATAGAAATAAAATAGAAGGTCTTGATCGTTCTGTCTTAATGACTTTGGAAGATGCGATTAAAAATGTCATTAAAAACAGTTATGCCAAGTTTGATGAAACATTTGATATAGCAATAAAATTGGGTGTTGATCCTCGGCATGCGGATCAGATGGTGCGTTCCTCTGTTGTTTTGCCCCATGGTACGGGTAAGGTTACTCGTGTTCTTGTTTTTGCCAAAGGTGAAAAAGAGGCAGAGGCAAGAGAGGCTGGTGCTGATTATGTCGGTGCTGATGAATTGGTTGCTAAGATTCAGGGTGGATGGCTTGATTTCGATAAAACGGTAGCAACCCCTGATATGATGGGAACTGTTGGTAAAATTGGACGAGTGCTTGGGCCAAGAAATTTGATGCCTAATGCTAAGCTTGGAACAGTGACCTTTGATATAGCCAATATTGTTAAAGAGATTAAAAGCGGTAAGGTTGACTTCCGTGTTGATAAGGCTGGAATCGTTCATGCCGGTCTTGGCAAGATCTCTTTTGGTGATGTTAAGCTTCTTGACAATGCCAAGGCCTTTATAGAAAAAATCATTCAGTTAAAACCTTCTTCAAGTAAAGGGATCTATCTTAAATCAATATCTGTCTCTTCCACAATGGGAGCAGGTATAAAAGTTGATCCTCTTGATGCAAGGGCTATAGTAAAATAAAGTTTCGTTTAACTTCTGTGGCTCATTAGGACGCAGGATTTTCAGTCAAAGACAGCAGGTACAGTGAGTTTAATTGTGTTTTTCATAGCCTGCCGAGACGATAGAAGGGATTTTGTTCAACACTATCATTTTTTTTCATCTATACTTTTGTAAGTTATTATAGCATGTCTTGAATGAGAAATGAACAGATGTGAATTGCTTTCGTATGTGCTGTTTTTGATTCAATAATAACCTTAAACAAGCAACAAAGGAGGAGTACTTTGAATCGTGATGAAAAATCAGCAGTAGTTTCTGAGTTGAATGAG
>CAILXE010000439.1 GCA_903838095.1 uncultured Chlorobiaceae bacterium | reverse complement strand
TGCTGCGGAATTTCCCGATAAAAAATTTGTCTGCATTGACTATATCAGTCAACCGAAAGTTACAATACCGGCAAATCTCCTGGGAATTGTTTTTGAAGAGAAAAAAGGCTCTTTTCTTGCCGGCGCTCTTGCAGGTCTCGTGACCAAAACTAAAACAGTTGGTTTTATTGGTGGTATGGAGTCAAGCGTCATTAAAAAATTCGAAACAGGTTTTGTCAAGGGTGTTCACTCAATAAATCCTGATATCAGAGTTATTTCCGGCTATATCGGTATGACAGGAAGCGCATTTGCCAATCCAGCCAAGGGTCGGGAGCTTGCACTTGGACAGTATTCCAGAGGAGCGGACATTATTTATCAGGCTGCTGGAGCAAGTGGTCTTGGAGTTATTGAGGCGGCAAGAGAGAGCAAGGCTTTTGTGATTTGTACCGATCGAGATCAGGAGCCAGACGCACCGGGGTTTGTTCTTTCCAGTATGACCAAAGCTGTTGACAGAGCTGTGCTGAAAACAGTTGAAAATGTTCTTGATGGAACGTTCAAAGGGGGAGGAGTATCTGTTTTTGGTCTTGCTGACCGCTATACAGACTATGTTTACAATGATAAAAATGCAGCACTGATTGGCAATAACAATCATGCTCAGCTCGAAGATATTCGCAATAAATTAATATCAGGAAAAATTGTTGTCGATGATACCGCCATTGTACAATGATAATTGCAAGGGCTGCCAGTAGGGACTGATGGTCGTTTTCCAAGCGGATAAGTGCTTGATTTTTAATAGTTTGAAGAAAAATACTTGTGAATAATAATATCCTTGTCACAGGAGCAACTGGTTTTATTGGATCTAGTCTTGTAAAAAAACTGGCTGAAACTGATGATAAAATTTTCATTCTTGTTCGTAAAAGTTCTGATTTAACCTCTCTCACAGACGTTCTTCACAAGGTTCATCTTGTTTATGGTGACATTACAGACCGGTCTTCGCTGGATTCTGCCATGCAGGGAATCGACTTTGTCTATCACTCAGCAGGACTTACCTATATGGGGGATAAAAAGAACGCTTTGCTTTACAAAATCAACGTTGATGGCACTCGCAATATTCTGGAGGCTTCAGCCATTGCCGGTGTTAAAAGAGTTGTACATGTCAGTTCGATAACTGCTGTTGGGATTGCCTTCAATAAAAAGCCGGTTGATGAATCCGTTATCTGGAATTTTGATACTATCAGCCTGGAATATGCCAGGACAAAACACCTTTCTGAAATGGAGGTTGCCGAAGCCGTAAAAAAAGGAGTGGATTGCGTTATCGTCAATCCGGCTTTTGTTTTTGGGGCTGGCGACATCAATTTCAATGCCGGGCGCATCATCAAAGATATCTATAACAAAAGACTCCCGTTTTATCCGCTTGGGGGTATCTGTGTGGTCGATGTTGAAATTGTTTCGGAAGCAATTATAAACGCCATGAAAAAAGGAAAAACAGGGGAGCGATACATTCTTGGC
This sequence comes from uncultured Chlorobiaceae bacterium, assembly GCA_903838095.1. Taxonomy (GTDB): domain Bacteria; phylum Bacteroidota; class Chlorobiia; order Chlorobiales; family Chlorobiaceae; genus Chlorobium. The sequence goes on along the minus strand of CAILXE010000439.1, from coordinate 7,038 downwards.
GGCGAAAACGTCTCATACAAACAGCTTGCTGATACGATATCACGGATTACCGGTGCTCCAAGAGTTCACTTTCCACTCCCGTTCTGGACTGCAAAAATACTGAAATCAGCTCTGGATCTTTACAAGAACAAAAACCGGATATCCAAGCTTTTCAATATGTCAATGTTCAGGGTTGCCTCTCATTTCCTCTATTTTGATTCTTCCAAAGCAATCCGAGACCTGAACCTGCGATATGAATCACACGAACACAGTATCAGAAATGCCTATGAGTGGTATCGGGACAGGGATATGCTGAACTGAAATTATCTTTTCTGACAAAAGATCATCATTCTCGGTGAATCGTTTTTTAGGAATGGTTCACCGTCGTAGTTGCCGACGATAGTGCTTATGGCAAATCCCTCTTGCTGAAGCATTGCAAGGATCTCCTCTTCGCTGTAGAGCCGGACTGATTCCCTGAAGGTGATTGTTTCGCCCGAAGGTGAGCTGATCGTTATGCGTTTTACTATTCTGTTGTCATGTAATTCACGATCTTCATAGACGGCAAGCTCTCCGACAGTTCGGCGTGACTGCCCCACCAGATTTTTGGCAAGATGGAGGGGATTAAGAAGATCCAGCACATACCACCCGCCACTGTTAAGCAATTGGTATACTCTTTGAAGGACGAGCTGATTATCTTGCTTCATTTCGAAATAGCCAAAGCTGGTAAAAAGCTGAACCACAAGATCATAAAGACTGTCAGACTGAATGTTTCTCATATCGCAGCAAGTCCAGTCTATCGACAAAGAACTTTCGGACGCAGCTTTACGGGCCTCCTCCAGGAGAAATGGCGAAAGATCGTTGCCAGTGACACTGTAGTCGAGTCGTGCAAGTTCAAGTGCGTGACGTCCAGCTCCACAGGCAATATCAAGGACAGATAATGATGATGGCTCTTTCAGGTTAAAACCGGATATTGAAAGAATGGTATGAATACAACGGGCCGCCTCTGCATGATCCCGGTGGCTGTATAATTCAAGATACAGAGGATGATTAAACCACTCTTCAAACCAGTTGCAACCCACCTCTTTTCCTTGGGAATTGAGCAGTTCTGACATGTCAATGAGGATAAAAAAGTAAAAACGCAAGAGGAAAGGGGGCATGCCGTGATGCCCCGCACAAGTATCCTGTATGCTTATTTTGCGTAATCGGTAATTGCTTTTGCAAGAATTACCTGATCATTTTCTCCATTCGGGATCCGGACGTTTTTTTCAATGAATTTCCATGCATTTGTTTTTTCTGACTTGACAGAAAAAATAAGTTTCGCGCATTTAAAATCACTGGTGCCCGATTTTTTGCCTTTATCTGCAAATGTTTGCTTTTTTGCCATGACTCGTAGGGTAGTTCTATTGGGTTAAAACACTGTGCTTTTCTTTACTGCATTTGTAATGAAAAAGTATCTCAAGTTAATAAAAAAAATTCCGACAACCAAGCTCTTATCAGCATGAAATGCTTACAACTGTTCTGATTCAGTGAGTTGTCCCTTGTGAAATATCCCGATCGCTTTTCCCTTCAGGGAACGGTCGATAAATGGAGTGTTTGATGATTTTGATTTCAACGAATGTGATGTGACGATCCAACTGGCCTCGGGATCAATAATTGAAAAATTGGCATTTTCTCCGGGTTGAAAAAGAATTGGTTTGAGTTTCATGATTGCTCGTGGGTTGACCGACAAGAGTTCGATGGCGCGATTCATGGTAATGACATGTTTATCAACAAGCTCTGTCATGGTTAATCCCAATGAAGTCTCAAGGCCAATAATCCCAAACGAAGCCTGATCAGGAGGGCACTCTTTTTCGTGAGAGGCGTGAGGAGCATGATCTGTGGCAATAGCATCAATTGTCCCGTCTGCAAGCCCTTCAAGCAGAGCTTCACGGTTTTCTCTTGATGAAAGAGGAGGTTTCATGATATAGTTACCTTTTCTTTCGGCCATAAACAGATCCTCATCACAAAGGGTAAAATGGTGTGGTGTGACTTCACAGGTAACCTGAAGTCCATCCCGTTTCGCTTTACGGACAAGATCAAGCGCTGTTTTGGTACTGATATGTGCGACATGATAACGAGGTCTTATGGTCGGGTCGAGCAGTTTGTGTTCCTCGATATAGCGCATCAGCAGCAGATCGCGGTTCAGCATTATGGCTTCTGATACATCAGGAATGCCCTTAAGGCCCAGTTTGGTCGAAAAAAGACCCTCATTCATGATCGCGTCAATCGTAAGCGATCGATCTTCACAGTGCTGAATAATGAGCAGATCAAAATTTAAAGCGTACTCAAAGGCCAGCCGCATGATCTGACTGTTCTGAATTGCAGAACCATCATCAGAGACCGCCGTCACTCCAGATGAGCTGAACTGACCGAATGGCGCAAGATGCTCGCCCTTGCTTCCTGCGGTCATAGCTCCAATAACTTTGATATCGACGGGAAGCCTGGCCGAATGATGATGGATGTAGGCAACACCAAGCGGACTGTCAATAACTGGTTTTGTGTTCGGCATAAGAGCCACACCGGAAAAACCACCGGCAAGTGCTGCATGAGCGCCGCTTTCAAGAGTTTCCTTGTACTCCTGACCCGGCTCCCTGAAATGGCAATGCATATCAAAAAGTCCCGGGACAAGTATTTTTCCCCGAAGATCAATAACTCTGTCATCTGGCAATGGAACAGGCATTTCATTGCCGTAAAAAACTTCCTCTATGACCCCGCTGTTACTCACTTTAACAGTTCCAGTGAGATCAAGCTGTTCGAGAGGATTAAGAAGGCGTGCCTGTTGAAAAATATAACTCATGGCTTTAGTCTGATAGGGGTGAAGGGCCTCTTCCTCTTCACTATTTTTGAAACTCCGTGTTGAATTTTTTTTGAAGATACAATAAATAATGGAGAAGGTGGTGCAGGAGCAGGCGTTATGCTGTCTGAAATGCTCTCAATGGATCAACAAGAACGTTCGGTTGGGGAAATGCTTTATTTGAGAGCATTTATAGAGAGAACAAACTCTATTTTACTATTTTACCCTTCATAAGATACTGAACCATGAGCATTGAAATATTTCCCAATGGATCGGGAAGCAAATATAGGCGTTAAAAAAGCTGAATTTCGGGTCAGGATGATTGCCCGAAGGCGCTCCATACCTGAAAAATCAAGGATGGAATCGAGCGCTGCCATTGCAGATCATCTTGTTTCTCTGCCTGAAGTTATACTTGCGCATCATATTCATCTGTATCTTTCTATGACAAGGCAGGCTGAGGTATGTACGGCATTTGTTGTAGAACAACTGACTGCAATGGCTAAAAAAATATCGGTTCCGGTGATTCGGGATGACCTTCTCTATTCTGCAGTATTCCATCAGGGGGATGCTGTTGTGCAAGCGCCATTCGGTCAACCTGAACCAGCAGAGCTCACTTTTGCAGATGAATCACATCTGGATGTTGTATTGCTCCCGCTTTTGGCCTTTGATGATCACGGATATCGTCTTGGATATGGAAAAGGCCATTATGACCGTTTTTTGCGACGACTTTCAGAACAAAAGGTAAATCCCTTTCGAATCGGGCTCTCTTTTTTTACTCAAAAGGTTGATACAGTTCCTGTCGATATCTGGGATGAACCTCTTGACGCAGTGGTTCATGAACACGGAATTATTCGATACTTTTCATCTGATTTTTGATTGCTGACTATGCATACAGGTAATGAAAACAACAGCAATGGAGTTATTCCATCACAGGAGTTTCTGGATACATCACTCTATGTCAACAGAGAATTAAGCTGGTTTTGTTTCAATCAAAGGGTGCTTGAAGAGGCTCTGAATCCTGACGCGCATCCACTACTGGAGAGAGTCAAATTTATCTCGATTTTCAGTTCCAACCTTGATGAATATTTTATGATCCGTGTTGCCGGTATTGAGGATCAATATGAAGCCGGCATTCAGGACAGAACCATTGATGGTCATACTCCCTATGAGCAGCTTTCAAAGATTCGCACGATGGTTCAACAGCAGCTCAGACAGCGAAATGAGTGCTTTTACCATGATCTGATACCAGCGCTGCAAAGAGAGAAGATTGAGTTTCATAAAGTTGCTGAATTATCAGCAACACAACAGCGGGCTTTGAGCCACTATTTCCGCAAAGAGATTTTTCCGGTTCTTACTCCTTTGGCTTTCGATACAGGCCATCCATTCCCGTTTATGTCAAACCTTTCCCTTAATCTTGCTATTGAGCTGGAAGATGAAGAGAGCAAGGCACTGAAGTTTGCCCGTGTGAAAGTGCCAAGTATTCTGCCGAGACTGCTTCGCCTCAATAATATCAGAGGTTTTCATGATGATGACGGAATTATCCGGTTTATCTGGATAGAAGATCTTATTGAAAGCAATCTGGCGCATCTCTTTCCAAAAATGAGGATTATTCAGTCTCATCTGTTTCGATTGATTCGCGATGCCGATATTGAAATTGAAGAGGATGAAGCTGGAGATCTGCTGAAGACTATCGAACAGGGACTAAGGTCAAGCCGTTACGGAAAGGTTGTTCGACTTGATATTTCCTCTGAAATGCCTCTTTCAGTAAGAAAATTACTGATCAAAAATCTGGGAATCGCAGAAAGAAATGTTTATGAAATAGATGGTACGCTTGGACTTGGCTGCCTGATCGATCTTTTGAAAATAGAACGACCTGAATTGAAAGACGAACCATTTATTCCTTATAACCGCTTTGAGGAGGAGACTGCCGCACATATCTTCAGCATGATAAAGGCCAAAGATATTTTACTTTATCATCCTTATGACTCGTTTCAGCCCGTCGTTGATTTTCTCAATCAGGCAGCCCTTGATCCAGATGTTCTGTCAATAAAGCAAACACTCTACAGAGTTGGAAGCAATTCGCCCATCGTTGAGGCATTAATGAAAGCGGCTGAAGAGGGTAAACAAGTGGCGGTACTTGTCGAACTCAAGGCAAGATTTGACGAAGAGAACAACATTGTATGGGCTCGGGCGCTTGAGGATGTCGGAGTACATGTGGTGTACGGTCTCCCAAGGTTGAAAACCCATGCCAAGCTTACGCTTATTGTGCGGAGGGAACAACACAAGCTAAAAAGGTATCTGCATCTCGGGACAGGAAACTACAATCCTGTAACCGGAAAAATCTACACAGACTACAGCCTCTTTACCACCAATGAGCAACTTGCCAACGATGTAGCAGAACTCTTCAACGCATTAACCGGGTATTCAAAACATACGGGATACAGAAAGCTGCTGGTATCGCCAATCAACACACGGAAAAGGATCATTGAGATGATTGAGCGGGAGGCCGAGTGGAGTCGCAAGGAAAAGAGTGGACGAATAATCATGAAAATGAACGCTCTGGTGGATGCTCAAACTATTAGGGCACTCTACAGCGCATCAGCAGCAGGCGTCAGGATAGATCTCATCGTTCGCGGAATATGCTGCCTGAAGCCAGGAATTGCCGGGGTGAGTGAAAATATAAGGGTGATCAGCATTATCGGACGTTTTCTTGAACACAGCAGAGCATATTATTTTCATAACGGTGGCAAGGAGGAGTTGTTTCTCGGCAGTGCTGATATCATGCCAAGAAATCTTGACGACAGGGTAGAAGCTCTCTTTCCCGTTTTCGATAAAGCACTTATTAAATCGGTAACTTCCGATCTTGATCTGATTCTCCGTGATAATGTCAAGTCATGGGAGATGAACAGCGATGGAAATTACTCACTGATTGTTAATGATGCTCAGCCAGTAAACAGTCAAGCACTCTTTTTATCCAGGTCTTCACAGAAAAAAGCGTCATTTAAATTTAACGTTAACGAATTATGAAAATTGCAGTTGGAAGTGATCATGCAGGGTTTGAATTCAAAAAAGGTGTGCTTGCATGGCTTGAACGTAATGGTTATGAGTTCAACGATATGGGGCCTTATGATGAGGGATCGGTTGATTATCCTGATTATGCCCGAAAAGTTGCAAGTTCCGTTGCTTCAGGAGAGTGCAACTCAGGAATTCTGCTCTGTGGTACCGGTATAGGGGTTTCGATTTCCGCCAACAAAATAAAGGGTATTCGTGCGGCACTTGTCTGCAATCCAGAATTTGCCACCCTTGCCCGGCAGCATAATAATGCCAATATTATCTGTTTCTCGGCACGTTTTACCGATATGGCAACAATTGAGCAAAGCCTTTCCAACTGGTTTAACACTGATTTTGAAGGAGGAAGGCATCAACAAAGAGTGAATAAAATCGAACCATGATTGTAAGTGAATTAATAGCTGATAGTCTTGATACAACCTCTCCGGTTTTTGAGAGTGAAGAGCTGGTTAAGCCGGTTTTTTTACTGATGCAGCAGGCGGGGGTTGAGTACGCCCCGGTACTGCACGAAAGAAAAGTACAGGCTGTGGTATCTCTCTCTGATCTTTTGCCTTTACAGAAGTCAAATAAACCGCTCAAAGAGCTGAAACTTGATAAAGCCGAAAGCATCGGGCTGCATGAGCATCTCTTTGATATTTTTCCGAAGGTATGTTCACTGCGGGGCACAATTATTCCAGTATCTGATACAGACGGGCACTTTGTTGGTATTGTAGATAAAACGCTATTCTATAAGCAGATTGCCGCTGTTTTTCATTTGGGTGAAGAAGAGGTGACCCTCGAACTTGATGTTCCATTTTATGACGTCAAACTGTCAGAAGTTATAGCGACACTCGAAAAAAACGATGCCACCGTTTTGAGCTTCGGCATGTATGAGGCCGTTGTGCCTGGCAAAGGCAAGGTTATCACCTTCAGGCTTCAAACCCATGACCTCTTTCGTCTGATCAAAAATTTTGAAAATTACGGCTATCTGATTCGCTATGCATCACCTTTGTTCAAAGAAAAAGATGATGAAATGAGAGAAAAAGCATTGGAAGTTATGCGGTTTATGGAGATGTAGTGTCACGTCACGCTGTAAAAGCCGCATAAAAAACGGTAACTTATTCTTCATAATCAACCCAAAGAGAATTGACTATGAAGAAATACAAGGTTACCCTGAC
>CAILXE010000438.1 GCA_903838095.1 uncultured Chlorobiaceae bacterium | reverse complement strand
GGTTCTTCAACTATATTTATAAAGGCCGTTTTATTAAACTTTGAAGACAAGACAGATAGAGCTACTCTTCGTTGCTCTTCTGAGAGAGTATCGTTTGCCCATATCTCCTCAACTCCCTTCCGAAATCTTTCCATCTCTTCACTACTCATATTGCTTGAAATGTCAGATTGTTTTTTTACAGAGTTTGCTAAAAACCTTGAAACAAGGTAAAGTGGAACAATCGACTGAAATCCTGATGAGGCCTCTCTCAGTTGAATTTTATAATTATTTCCTTTAACATAGACAATGTCATTTAATTGTTGATACTCAACATAAACATCTTCATTTATCGGTAATTTAATAGCGCTTCTCATCTCATTTTTTGCATTATCAAATTCTGTAACAAACTCAACTAATGAATCAGATGTAAGCTTTAAGGCTTTTGGCGTTTTAACATTGGCAATAAAATTTCTTTCAGCTGGCACATACATTATTTGCGGCAAAGCGTAGTTACCTCTCTCGGCAATTTCGTTAATCAGTAAATTCCCATCAGCATATTTAAAATAATAAGAGTCTCCCTGAAACTCTATTTCCGCAATATCGTTACCCTTTATATCAAAAAAGTAATTTTCAAGACGATGATAAGCACAATAGGTCTTTCTGAAACGATTGTAATCTGTAAAATCTTTTGGTTTATAATCACCTCGGGTTAATGCTTTTTCCATCCAGGAAAATGTGGAAATCAACTTTGCTATGGTACTCTTTCCACTACCCTGATTACCGATAAATAGTGTAACTTTCTTAATATCAATCCAGCCACCATTATCCTGACAACCATCCTTAACAGGGCCAAAATTCTTTATTCGTATTCTGCTCATTTCACATCATTTACTGGATTCTTGCTTTCTCCGTACCATTGTATTGATTCAATATACGCTTCTTGCCATGAGTAAGCATTTCTACCTGGGGACAATTTGTCCCTATGTAGGCGCCTAACTCTGTATCACGCCTTCTCAACTTTTTTAAATAATCTGTAGGATTTACTGAATTCGTCAATGCCTCAATAATATCAACAACCGAAAAATACCAGGTTTCAGTGTCTTCATCATAAAAACGTCGTATTTGCTTATTCTCGAATACTGCTAATGACTTGCTATTTTCCACTGCGATAGATTCAATGATGAATAAAATATTGCACGGCAGTAAGGTACATATTTATCACATCATCCGATGTATTTATTCTTTTCATTATTCAACTGGTTACAGACTGTAACCGATTCAACCATTCTAATTTTCGGTAAACCCTTGTAGTTGCGCCCTTCTCTGATCTATTGTACTCTTCATATTATTGAATGCACAAGCAGCCTGACCACCACCCCAAGCGCAAGAAACAACGCAGCCGTCATCCGCATCAGCCTCACACTCTGCCGGATAGTGAGCGACGAACACTCCCCCGTTCTGACTCCAAGCAAGGGGGAATTATGGAACTCCCCGCCATAACTTCTGCCTCCACCAAAGGTGACGCCAAGCACACCGGCATAAGCGCATTCGGGATATCCGGCATTGGGACTTGCGTGAAGTCTGGCATCCTACACTTTGGTGCAGATTATTCAACGAGCAACCCGGCAATCCCGGCAGAGCCACCGACAACCACCAGCACGGCGAGAATACCTGCCAGCAGAAGAGGCTGAGCAGTGCGCCTCAGCAACTCCTCGGTCTGCAACGCAAGCCAGCCAATGCCCCTGACCGGATGTGGCATACAGCGAGGATCACCAACGATGAGGTCAAGCACAAATGCAGACAAAAGAAGAAACTCAGAAGTAACCATGAATCAGAAGAAATATAACATGCCATTCACAGCCCTTCTACAACCGCAATCGGCAACCCGGTACAACGTGAAATCGTTTCGATGTCAAAACCTGAATCTTTAAGCCTTTTTGCAACTTCCAATGCTTTTAGCTGAATACCCTCTGCCTTTCCTTCAGCTTTACCCTCATCATAAGCGGTATCAACAACATTCTTCAGGTCTCGATAAATCTTGAGGCTCTCTTCATAAGCCTCTAGCTAGGTACCGGGGGGCAACATGCTACCTGACCCTGGCTCTTTAAGCTAGACATTTTGCCATACGGCCTGCTAGGCGAGCCG
>CAILXE010000437.1 GCA_903838095.1 uncultured Chlorobiaceae bacterium | reverse complement strand
TTCTTGGTGCAAGGTTGCAGGGCAAATCCAGTGGGGCGGAGAATTGCCCGGGTGTTGGAGATTGTCTTCTTTTGGATTTATCAAAAGGGTTTTTTGCCGTGGCCGACGCAGCTGACAGAAATCCTACAGCATCGCGCGATTTTATGAAGATGTTCTCAAAAATGCTTTTAGGGATTGATGCTCTTTGCGCTAATTATGTTTATGAAGATGAAGAAGTAGTCGCACTGCAAGAGCAAATTAAAGGGAAGGCAGAGTTGCTGCTACAATCATTATCTTTTGGTGATGGTTGCACTTTTACCGGGATCCTCATCTTGAAAACCGGAAAAGGTCTTTTAGGGCTGCTGTTGCATACTGGAGACAGTTTTCTTCTCGCCTGTGATCTGCAATCGGGAAATACCCGGCAATTAACAAAAGACAATTTTTGGATGGTAGGACGCTCCCAACATTTTTTTCAAATTGAGGAACTGCATATAAATACTGACACCAGGCTACTGCTTGCCACAGACGGATTTGGTAATATCCCTGTTCCCGAAAAAATGAGCAGAGAAGAGTATGTGCTGAAACTGTTTGATTCATTAAGTGTTGATGAAATTCCCGATAGTTTTTTCGATAGGGTTGATAACCTTGATACTGCATGGGATGACACTGCTCTTATTGCTATTGACCCAAGCGCTATGGCTCGTTTTCCCGGTTGTTGTATTGTCGGTGGAACATCTTCTGCCGAGGAAAAAGCTTTTTGCGAAAAAATAAATCAGGGCATTTATAAGGATCAATATTTACCATGCGCAATGACGGCAGATGATCAGATAGATAATATTTTGTTATTATAGATTTTGGAGAGACAGAGAAAAATGAGTGAAGAATATTTTACTGAATCGCATCAGATGATTCGTGAGACCGTCAGAAAATTTGTTGCCAGAGAGATCCTTCCTTATGTTGAAAAATGGGAAGAAGAGGGAACCTTCCCTATGGAGTTGTATAAAAAGGCTGGCGATGCCGGTTTGCTTGGGTTGGGGTCACCTGCAGAATATGGAGGAACGCCGGCTGACATTTTCCATCTGGTGGCCTACATAGAAGAAATCATGCGCTGTGGTTCGACTGGGCTGGTATCCAGTCTGGGATGTAGCGCTATTGCTGTGCCACCGATTCTGGCGTTGGGTACGGAAGAACAAAAACAAAAGTATGTTCCACCGGTTTTTGCAGGCGATCAGATTGCCGTTCTGGCGGTAACGGAGCCCAGCGGCGGCTCTGATGTGGCGAACCTTTTGACGCGCGCTGTACGCAAAGGTGATAAATATATTGTCAACGGTTCCAAGACCTTTATCACCAGTGGCACGCGAGCCGATTATTGTACAACGGCGGTCAGGACTGGCGTTCCTGGTCACAGCGGCATCAGCCTCTTGATCATTGAAAAGGGTACGCCCGGATTTACCGTTTCCAAGAAACTCGAAAAGATGGGTTGGCTGGCCTCTGATACAGCGGAGCTCTCTTTTGATGATTGTGAAGTGCCGGTAGAAAACCTCATTGGTCAAGAAAACAAG
>CAILXE010000436.1 GCA_903838095.1 uncultured Chlorobiaceae bacterium | reverse complement strand
GTTCAGTGGCAAGCATGGGGCCCGAGAAATTGATGAGTCCTGTTTTGGCAAACAGTGCAAGGGAGAGCGCGGTAATGTCAGAATATCCGACAACTATTTTCGGATTGGCCGCTATGATGCAGTAATCTATTTTTTTCAGCAACCTTGACGCTCCTGCGCCTCCTCTCAGACAGATAATTGCCTTTATGTCGGGATCCGAAAACATGTCATGCAGGTCATGCAGTTTCTGTTCGTCGGCGATTGCCGGATCGGGATCAATACAGTTGAGATGGCGGGATGGCCTGACACGGTAGCCATTTTTTTCGAGATAGGTAAATGCCTGACTGATTTTATCAGGGTAAGCGCAATGTGATGAGGGGGAGATAAGGCCAATGGTATCTCCGGTGCGCAGAGCTTTTGGTGTAAGTGTTTTCATAGAACAAAAAACCATCAGCATCCCCTGAGACGCTGATGGTTTTCAATTCATTGACAAGAATGTCAGGAAATGTTTTCAGTCAAAACGATAGCCTTGTTACGGCTGACCTCCAAAAAACCGTCCGTGACAGAAAACGACTGCTCGCTGCGATCAGCCAGAGCAAGCTTCACCTTTCCTGCTTTCAGGGAAGAAAGCAGCGGGGCATGATTTTTCAGTATCTGAAGTTGCCCCAGCTCTCCCGGCACAGTAACACTGACTACCTCCCCGGAAAAATGAAGTTTCTGGGGGGTAACAATCTCTATCTGAAAACCTTTTTCGGAATTCGCCATGGTTATTGCGTCTGTTTAGAGAGTTTTTGCTTTCTCAATGGCTTCCTCAATAGTTCCAACAAGGTAGAAGGCGCTTTCCGGCAGATTGTCATGTTTTCCGGCAATAATCTCCTTGAACCCTTTAATGGTATCTTCCAGTTTGACATATTTACCAGCAAGACCCGTAAATGCTTCAGCGACAAAGAATTGCTGAGAAAGGAAGCGTTGCGCTTTTCTGGCTCTGGACACAACAAGTTTGTCTTCATCACTCAGTTCGTCCATACCGAGAATGGCAATAATATCCTGAAGATCCTTGTAACGCTGCAGAAGCTGCTTGAGTGACTGAGCTGTGTCGTAATGATCTTTACCAACGATGTTCGGATCGAGAATTCGTGATGTTGAATCAAGAGGATCGACAGCGGGATAGATCCCAAGCTCTGCAATCGAACGAGAAAGCACCGTCGTTGCGTCAAGGTGAGCAAATGCTGTAGCAGGAGCCGGATCGGTAAGGTCATCCGCAGGTACATAAATGGCCTGAACGGAGGTAACGGAGCCATTTTTCGTGGAAACAATTCTGTCCTGAAGTTCGCCCATCTCTGTTGCCAGTGTTGGCTGGTATCCTACAGCGCTCGGCATACGTCCAAGAAGAGCGGATACTTCAGAGCCTGCCTGGGTAAAGCGGAAGATGTTGTCAATAAAGAGCAGCACGTCACGGTTTTCCTCATCACGGAAATACTCTGCAATGCTGAGGCCGGTGAGCGCAACCCTCTGGCGGGCACCCGGAGGTTCGTTCATCTGACCGAAAACCAGTGCGGTTTTATCGATAACGCCCGATTCCATCATTTCGTGCCACAAGTCGTTTCCTTCACGGGTACGCTCGCCCACGCCGGCAAAAACGCTGAAGCCGGACTGCTGTTTTGCAATATTATTGATCAGTTCCATGATCAGAACTGTTTTTCCTACACCGGCGCCACCGAACAGACCGGTTTTTCCACCGCGAGAGTATGGCTCAAGAAGGTCAATAACCTTGATGCCGGTTTCGAACATCTCTGCTTTTGTTGAGATGCTGTCAAACTTTGGCGCAAGGCGATGAATGGAGTACGATTTTTTTGAATTGACAGGTCCGCGTCCATCAATAGGTTCGCCGACAACGTTAAGCATCCGGCCAAGAACTTCCGAACCAACCGGAACCTGGATGGGTTTGCCGGTATTTGCAACGCTGATACCTCTGACAAGACCGTCTGTGCTTTCCATGGCTACAGTACGTACTCGTTCTTCTCCAAGGTGCTGCTGCGTTTCAAGAACGAGCTTTGTGCCGTCTGGTCTTGTAATAGTCAGTGCATCCAGAATTGACGGCAGTCGTCCTTCAGGGAAATCAACATCAACTACAGGGCCGATGATTTGGGAAATCTTACCTTCTTGCATAGTGACAGTGTGGATAGGATT
>CAILXE010000435.1 GCA_903838095.1 uncultured Chlorobiaceae bacterium | reverse complement strand
CTCCGTAATGTATTCTGAGTGTCCGAATGAAAGGTTCTGTCGTATTGAAAATATTGGCAAGCTGAAAATCGGAAAACCCGTGTTGCTTTGCTTTCAGAAGCTTGTCTTTCGGAAATTTCCGGGAAAGATCAATAACCTCCTGCGTCAGGTCGGAAGTTTGAATGGTCATGCAATCTTGATAGTTTTAAGATGCTTCAGGACAGAGCTGTTTTAAAGGTAACAATTCACCTCCTGATATAAAAGCCGGTGCATTATACAAAAATGCACATCCTTCTCAAAGTTGCCGGATCTCCGTTCCCGATCTTCTTTTTTCCTGCTCAGAAAATGGAGCAGGATTATTTACATTATCGTTTCTTGGTGTTCTGTCCGGTTTGCAAAAAGGTGTAATAGTTTACATGTATGCATAAACAAATTTTTGATACGATTGACGCCGCTCTCGAAGATATTCGGCAGGGGAAGCTCGTTATAGTCATTGATGATGAGGATCGTGAAGATGAGGGCGACTTTATTGGGGCGGCTGACCGGGTTACCAATGACATGATAAATTTTATCACGAGGGAGGCTCGGGGTCTGCTCTGCGTCGCTGTTACTATGGAGCGGGCAAAAGAGTTGCAGCTTGATCCGATGGTTCAGAGAAACACTTCCCAGCATGAAACTAATTTCACAGTTTCTGTTGACGCCATTGCCGAGGGAGTGACCACCGGTATTTCCGTCTATGACCGTACCATGACCATCAAGATGCTTGGTGATCCCTTGTCGAAGGCGGACGATTTTTCGCGTCCCGGTCATATTTTTCCTCTTCGGGCTATGGATGGAGGAGTGCTCAGGCGTGTCGGACATACGGAAGCTGCGGTTGATCTGGCGCGTCTTGCCGGTTGCAGTCCGGTCGGATTGCTCTGCGAGATTCTGAATGACGACGGTACTATGGCAAGGCTGCCGGAACTGATCAAGCTGAAAGCGAAATTCGGATTAAAGCTGATTACTATCAAGGAGCTTGTTGCCTATCAGATGAAGCGGAACAAACTGGTGCAACGGGCGGTCGAATCAAGGTTGCCGACCGCTTATGGTGAATTCCGGCTTATTGCCTACGAGTCGTTTACCGACCAGCAGAACCATATTGCCTTTGTCAAAGGCGACATTAATCCTGATGAGCCGGTTATGGTCAGGGTTCATTCTCAATGCGCCACTGGCGACACCTTTGCCTCCCTGCGTTGTGATTGCGGCAACCAGCTCGCTTCAGCGCTCAGTATGATTGAAAAAGAGGGGCGCGGTGTTCTGGTTTATCTCATGCAGGAGGGACGCGGTATTGGGCTTATCAATAAACTTAAAGCGTATAATCTTCAGGACGAAGGGTTTGACACGGTTGAGGCCAATGAAAAACTTGGATTTAAGGCTGATCTGCGTGATTATGGTATCGGCGCGCAGATTCTCAAGGACCTCGGTGTCAGGAAAATGAGGCTGATGACCAATAACCCGAAAAAAGTGGTTGGTCTTGAGGGCTACGGTTTGGAAATAGTTGAACGGATTTCGCTTGAAATCGTCCCAAACCCTATGAATCAAACCTATCTCGATACAAAACGGGATAAACTTGGCCATATGATTGGCTGTTCATGCGGAACTGAAAATCGTTATTTTGAAAAAACAAATCCCAACACGTAAACTTCCGTCAGGAAAAGGACTGAAAGACGATGGATACTGATATCCTTCAGAGACAGGATAAAGAGATCTTTGAGGCAATTGCCAACGAGATGACCCGGCAGACTGAAACGCTTGAGCTTATTGCGTCGGAAAACTTTACCAGCCGGGCGGTTATGCAGGCCTGCGGGTCGGTGATGACCAATAAATATGCCGAGGGCTACCCCGGCAAGCGCTATTACGGCGGTTGCGAATTTGTTGACGTGGCTGAAAATCTGGCTCGCGACAGGGCAAAAAAGCTGTTTGGGTGCGACTATGTCAATGTGCAGCCACACTCCGGCTCAAGTGCGAACATGGCGGTGCTTTTCTCGGTTTTAAAACCCGGCGACACCATTATGGGACTTGATCTCTCCCATGGCGGGCATCTGACTCATGGAAGTTCTGTCAATTTTTCAGGACAGATGTTTGACGCCCACTCCTATGGTGTCGATCCCGAGACTGGCTGCATTGACATGAATAAAGTTGAGGAGCTTGCCTTGAAGGTTCGTCCGAAACTGATTATCTGCGGTGCCAGCGCCTATTCTCAGGGCTTTGATGTCAAGGCATTCAGAGTGATTGCCGACAAGGTCGGGGCATTTTTGATGGCCGACATCGCTCATCCTGCCGGGTTGATTGCAGCTGGGCTTCTTGGCGACCCGATGCCGCACTGTCATTTTGTAACCACCACCACACACAAAACTCTTCGTGGGCCGAGGGGTGGCATGATCATGATGGGCTCCGACTTCGAGAACCCGATGGGGATTACCATCAAGACCAAAACAGGATCACGGCTGAAGATGATGTCGGAGGTTATGGATGCAGAGGTGATGCCCGGTATTCAGGGAGGCCCTCTCATGCATGTCATTGCAGGCAAGGCCGTTGCTTTTGGCGAAGCGCTGAAGCCTGAGTTCAGGGAATATGCTGCTCAGGTCATCAAAAATGCCGCGTCGATGGCTGAAAAGTTTACGGGCCTTGGTTACAAGATTGTCAGCGGTGGAACCAGAAACCATCTTATGCTGCTCGACTTGCGCAACAAGGGCGTCACCGGAAAGGTTGCTGAAAATCTTCTGCATGAAGCCGGTATTACGGTCAACAAGAACATGGTTCCTTTTGATGACAAGTCTCCATTTGTTACCAGCGGAATTCGTATCGGCACTCCAGCCATGACCACAAGGGGAATGAAGGAAGCTGAGAGCAAGGCGATCGCTGAGCTGATTGACAGGGTGATCATCTCCGCTGCAAAACCGGATATCGCCGATATCTGTCGTTCGGTCAGGCAGGAAATCAGAGAGCTTTGTCTGCGTCACCCTCTTGAAGGATACACGGTGTAAACGAACAACAGATTTATAAAGCCTCCCTTTTTCGGGAGGCTAACTGTTTTCAAGAATGCTTTTAATCATTTTTTTGAGTTCCTGGGAGGTTTTCCGGATTTTTGTATCAAGGATGATTTTTTCCCTTGAAAGCTCAATTTCCCGCTCTGTGTCGTTTTCCACTCGGATTTTTTCGGTCAGAACATTTTTCTGATTCACTAAGGGTTCAAGAATAAGATTTTTGAACGCGTCCAGAAACATGGCCAGGCACCGTTTTGCATTTTCAGCATGAACATCGGATTGTTCGAGCCATTTATTACTCACCGGCGGATCGATCAGCAGGCCCGATGCAAGGTCGCGCGATGCAGGATTGCGGAAAGAGCTTATTTCAGAGGCAATATCAATCCGTTCGTCAGGATGGTCGGCGATATCGTGGTAGCGGCGTATCAGATGAGTGAAAATCTCTTGTGCCTCCTTGTGCCGTAATTCCAGCATCTCTTCATGCGATGCGGCAAATTCAAGCACAGCATTTCCATAACTGGTACTTTCAAGCAAAGCTTTTAAAAAGGTTTTTTCCAGGACAGAGAGGCTTGTGGCGGGTTGTTGTGGTTTTGGAACCGGCCGACGGTTTTCGAATGATGCGCTCTTTTTTTCTGTCGCACTCTCTTCCCTGTTGAGCAGCTCCTGAAGGGCAGGCAGGCTCAGGGCAAGTTTTTTGGATAACTCCTGAAGATAAAGTTCCCTTCGGATTCGGTCGGGGACGAGGGAAATCGTGTGCGCCATTGACCTTATCGCTCTTGATTTGAGATCAGGCTGTGCGAAATCTCCCGCTTCCATGAAAAAACGGATTTGAAAGTCCTGAAACGAAAGCATGTTTTTTTCAGCAAATTGCAGGAATTTCTCTCGCCCTTCACGCCTCACAAAGCTGTCCGGGTCGTCACCTTCGGGAAGAATCACAACATAAGGGGTGACATTCTCTGAAAGAAGCGTATCGATGCCGCTCATCATTGATTTCTGGCCGGCACGATCAGCGTCATACATGAACAACACTCTTTTTGTATAATGATGCAGCACTTTTGCCTGATAGCGCGTCAGTGATGTGCCGCATGATGCTACCGAATTGGTCATGCCAGCCTGATGAAGGGCCAGGACATCCATGTATCCTTCTACAAGAATTGCTGTTTCCAGCCGCCGGATTTCATTTTTCGCCACATGAAGTCCGTACAGCAGTTTTGATTTTTCAAAGAGCTTGCTCTCGGAGGAATTCAGGTATTTCGGCGTTTGCGGGTCATCCAGCAGCGTGCGCCCCCCAAAACCGACGACCTGCCCACCCACAGAAAAAATCGGGAAAATTACCCGGTTGCGAAAAGTGTCGTAGCATGAGGTTTTTTGTTTATTGGCAGTGATGAGCCCAAGATCAAGCAGGTGCTCCTGCGCAATGCCCCCACGTTTTGCTTCCGTGAACAGATAGTCCCATGCGTCCGGCGCATATCCGAGGCCGAATGTCTGCATGATTTTGTCTGACAAGGCTCGTTTTGCCGAGAAGTATTCACGCCCGACTTTTCCAGCCTCGCGATTCAGAGTCTCGTGATAAAGCCTGGCAGCCCAGCGAAGGGTGCTGGTCTGGCTCTCTTCTTGCCCGGATTGAAGTTCCTTTTTTTTTGTAAAGCGGCTGATATCAATGCCAGCCCGCTTTGCAACCAGCTCAAGTGCTTCCATAAACGAGACTTTTTCCATCTCCATGACAAACGAAAAGACGTTGCCGCCCTTGCCGGATGAAAAACATTTATAGAGCTGCTTTTCGGGAGAAACAATAAATGATGGAGTTTTTTCGACAGTAAAGGGAGAAAGCGCCTTGTAATTGCGTCCTGATGGCTGAAGCGTTACATAATCAGAGACAATATCAACAATGTCTGCCGCTTGCCTGACTTCATCGATGATCGCAGGAGGAATCATGCGCATCTTCTTTGCCTTTGATATTGTTGCGTGAACACGTGCTTTTTTCTTTTTACCAAAGATTATCGCTAAAAAATAACAAGCATATTTACTAAATTAACGACCAATAGTATCGCTGTTGTTGCCTGGGTCGGAGATTTAAATTAATTTCGGTCACTGATTGTTCCGGGTTTCAGAATCGTCAAGTCTCTTATATTCTTTTTGCTTGTACTTTTAACCGATGTACTTAGTATAGCAAAATACAGCGTGGTTCATAAAGCTTCGTTTACCTTCAGGATAGTCAAAACAATCAAGAGTCTATGAAACAGGGTTTTTTTACCGGTCTGCTCATCATTGTAACCTACGCAGTTTCTCTGGGTTTTTATGTTTGGATGGGTACTACTCCGCCGGAGTCTATCTTTCATGCAATCTGGAAGGGGGGCCCGATTGTCTCCGTTCTTATGGCGCTTATTCTGATGGTGATTGCCTACACCGTGGAACGTATCATCGCGCTGAACAAGGCTTCCGGCAAAGGTAATATTCCTGATTTTGTTCGAAATCTCAAACAGGATATTGACAACGGATCAATCGATCAGGCTATTGCGAAATGCGATGACCATCAGAGTTCTCTTGCTGCCGTTCTTCGTGCCGTGCTTGACCGGTATAAAAAACTCTCAGATTTTAATATCACTGATCGGGAGAAAAAAATCAGCGAGATGGAAAAGGCGGTTGAGGAGGCCACAATTATGGAAATGCCATTGCTGGAGAATAATCTTGTTGCAATTTCCACTATTGCATCGATTTCCACAATGGTCGGTCTTCTGGGAACAACGCTTGGCATGATTCGTGCCTTTGCGGCAATGGCGACGAGCGGCGCCCCTGATGCGGTGCAGCTCTCACTTGGCATCTCTGAAGCTTTGTTCAATACCGCGCTCGGTATTTTCGGCGGAATTACCGGGATTATTGCCTATAACGTTTTTACCAGCAGGGTTGACCGCTTCACCTACATGATTGACGAGGCCGCATTCTACATCATTCACACTCTTGGAACCGGTAAATCGGATCGCTGAT
>CAILXE010000434.1 GCA_903838095.1 uncultured Chlorobiaceae bacterium | reverse complement strand
TTTTGCTTACACTAACTTTTGTAATCGGTAACTACAACTGCACAGTTTTTGGCAATTGGGAATGCACAGAAAATGGCAACAAGGATGCACAGTTTTCGATGTTAAAATTAGATTAATTTATTGATTCAAAAATTGTTTTTCTATTTTTCAGTCTGAAGCTTTTTCCATTCAGATTTATCACCTCGCTATGGTATAAAAGCCGGTCAAGAAGAGCTGTTGCTAAGACCTCATCATTCAGCATTACAGCCCAGTCGTTGGGTGTTTTATTGGTTGTTACGATAAAGGATGTTTGCTCATAAACCTGATTTATAAAGTTAAAAAGGGCTACAGCTTGCTGTTTTTCTACCGGGAAGAGCATAATGTCGTCGATAACAATCAGGTTGGCCTTGTTTAGTCGTTTGTAATCGGCCATAGCAGTAGCGGTAAAATCCTTCAACTTTAGCATGGTAATAATTTCTTGCATGGTTCGGAAGTAAGCCTTGTATCCTTTTTGAACTGCATCAGCACAAAGCCCTGCTGCCAGGAATGTTTTTCCGATACCAGAAGGCCCCATCAAAATGATGTTGTAAATCTGATCAAGCCAGTTTAATTCCCTTAGTTGATTTAAGCTTGTTTTGGAGAGCCCATTCTCAAAGGTATAATCGTAACTGTTTAAGTCATGAAAGCGTGGCAGCCTGGCCGATTTTAATCGTTTCTGAGCATCATTATGTTCCCGGTGTAAAGCTTCTGCCTGAAAGAGATTAATAGTATATTCGAGATAACTGATACTGTTTGTTTCAGCCTCTATTAACATTTGGTCAAGGCCGGCAGAAAGTCCTCCCATTTTAAACTGGCGACAGTAACTGTGGATTAATTGTTTCTTTTGCATCCTTAGTTTTTGTTTTGCATGAGTGATTGATATTCTGTTATTTTGCTTGTAGCGGGTTTTATAGAAGCGTTGTGAGATAATGAGCCGGTTAATGGGTTCAGCCTTACGATGACCGGTTCAGGCACAGGTGTCTTATTGCGTGTTTTCTGCTCAACTACAACTTTAAAGTCGACTGCACTGTAAATGCCATTTTGGCTGCAATAGGCCAATGCATCGTTTATCGTTTGTTTATCGTGTTTTTGGGTGGTGTGTCTGATTGAGGTAAGCTGGTCTCTTATATAACGGGGTTTCTCTGCATGTATACCTCTAAGAAATAGCAAGGCTTGCTGGGGGGCATCGAACAGTTGGCTGACCTGTTGTATTAACTCTTCAATGGAACCCAGTTTGTCCCTACGCAGATCGGTATTACTTACTACTTGTCCTTTGCCGGAAGATATGGTATGGTGGCATAGTTCATTACCTGAAAGATGGGATATAATGATTTCTCCGTTTTCTATCTTTACAAACACCTGAGTTCCCCGGCCTTTATACGTGCCTAATGGAAGAACATAGAAATTGCCTTTCCACGATATGGCGTTATCTTTCCGCACATTGTAAGTCGTTTGTGATGGTTTGATAACAAACTCTGTATAAGGGTTCAGGAAAGGTCTTTCAATGTTCCACTCATCATATGGCGATTTATGGGTGCGGTTATGGGGCATAACATTGGCTGTACGGCCAAGCCAGCCCTGAACGTCATCATTCAGCGTTTCTATAGTATAAAATGGGCGGTTGTACAAAAAGTTTTGCTTAACATATTTGACTGCATTTTCGA
>CAILXE010000433.1 GCA_903838095.1 uncultured Chlorobiaceae bacterium | reverse complement strand
TGCCTGCAGCGGAAAATTGAGCGCCTCTACAGTGAAACCGATTTTGGTAATCATTTTTGTCATCACCCGGAGCAAAGCCGTGTCGTCGTCAACCAGGAGTATGCAACCATATCCCTTTCCCGGAGTTTCATTAATTGTTTTCTTTCCAATCTGATCATTAACAATTGGAAAATAAACACGAAATGTGCTTCCTTTTCCCTGCTGTGTTTCAACAGAAATCTTTCCTTTAAAGCTTGTAATAATACCATGAACAACGGAAAGTCCGAGTCCAGTCCCTTTATTGACAGACTTTGTAGTAAAAAACGGCTCGAAAATACGTTCCATGGTAGCATCATCCATACCTGTTCCGGTATCGGAAATACTGAGCTGTAAACAGTTTTCTGCCTGAAGATCAGGATGCTGTGTATAGAGCTCATTGCAAGGAACAATCTCTTTGAGTTCAATGGTCAGCAATCCCCCATCTCCCATTGCCTGGAATGCATTGGTGCAAAGATTGACAATCACCTGATGGATTTGTGATGAATCGGCAAGAATGTTCCTGCAACTCTTGTCGACATACTGTTCAATCGTTATCGTGGCAGGTATTGATGGGCGGAGAAGCTTGAGCGCTTCAGAAAGAACAGCCTGAACACTCACGATAGTCGAAGTACCTTCCTGAGCCCTGCTGAAGAGAAGAATTTGTGAGACAAGGCTTTTTGCGCGCTGAACCGCCTGAGCGATTTCATTGAAATATTCATACAGCGCATCATGTTCTGTCAGCTCTAACATCCCAAGTTCAGCATAGCCACAGATAGGAGTGAGGATGTTGTTAAGATCATGCGCAATACCCCCCGCAAGAGTTCCTATGGTTTCAAGACGCTGGGATTTACGGAGATGTGATTCTAATTGCTGCTTTTTCTCTTCCTCTCTTTTTCGCTCAGTGATGTCAAGAACTATTCCGGTATAACGGGATATGTTTCCCTCGGAATCTTTTACCGGATTTCCTTTGGACATCAGCCAATGGTTTTTTCCATCAGCATCACGAGTTTGCCATATATTGTTGAATTCGCCACCTGTTTGTACTGCATCTATAACGGCTTGCTCAATATGCGCCCTGTCTTCCGGGATAATAGTGTTCAGCCAGTTTTCGAGTGAAGGCTCACAGCTATGCGGTTCGAGACCGTAGAGTCCCCATAACTCATCTGACCATATATGTATGTTTCTGCTCAGCTCACTCTCCCAAATACCTGTATTGGTAGCAGCCATAATGAGACGCATCCGCTCATTGCTTGCCTGAAGCTTCTCCTGGAACTCCTTTCGTTCGGTAACATCATTGATGATGGAATAAAGCAAAGCTCTCCCGGCAAGGGTAATGGGGGCGCTGAAAACTTCGACATCCCGAACTGAACCGTCTGCCCGGCAATGGTTAAAGGTAAAAAAATTA
Source organism: uncultured Chlorobiaceae bacterium (assembly GCA_903838095.1). Lineage (GTDB taxonomy): Bacteria > Bacteroidota > Chlorobiia > Chlorobiales > Chlorobiaceae > Chlorobium. Next base: position 6,215 of record CAILXE010000433.1, on the reverse strand, counting down.
CGTTTTTCTTGGAGAGCCAGCTCCATTTCTGACTTTACCTCTCGATCGGTCAACAGGTTGATCTGAGTGATTTTCATCTGGCATAGTTCAGACTGCTTCCAGCCATAAAATGTTTCTGCTGCTGGATTGGCATCAACAATGCTGCCATCCTTCGGATCAATAATCAGCATGACAGTTTTTTTGTTCTGAAACAGACTCCTGTAGCGGGCCTCACTTTGACGAAGCTCATCTTCAGCCAGCTCCCGTGCCTTACGATTTCGTAACATCGTAATCCCATACGCCAGATTGTCAGCCAGAGACGTCAGAAGTTTCGTTTCTTCAGCATGAAAGGCCTCTAACAGAGGAGAATAAATCGTTAATGCCCCAAACACCTTGCCGTCGGCTTTCAGCGGCAAACTCTGTACAGAAGAATAACCTCGCTTTATTGCCTCATGCCGCCATGGCGAAAATTCCTGGTCTACTAATATGTTCTTTGTAGAAAATGGCTTGCCTGTCCGAATTGCACTTCCTGTCGGTCCTCGCCCACGTTCAACATCTTCCCAGGAGAGCATAAGCGTTTCGAGATAACCATCCTCAATGCCGGCTTGAGCAACCGGACGGACACTTTTTTCCGTATCATTTTCCGCATAACCGACCCACGCCATACGATATCCACCAGCCTCAACGACAATGCTACAAATATCACGCAACAATTCCATTTCATTATCGGCATGAAGAAGCGCCTGATTGCAATTATTGATCGTCAGAAGTGCACGGTTCAACTTGTGAAGTTCATCCTCCACCTGCTTACGCTCGGTAATATCAAAAACGACATCTGCCTCAGGTTGAATTTTGCGGTTTTTTTTTTAAGGCCAGAGGTCACCCATTTTCGGATTTATTGAAGCTCACTGCGAGTTAACTCAAGCTGTGATTTTTCCCTCGTTTTTCGTTTCACCACAGAGCATTGCACGTTCACCTTTCGTTTCAGTATTCAGCCACTACCCTCCGATTTCCGACATGCTGGTTCTGACTGAATCTCTGGCACCATGCTTTCCGTCTTCGGGTTTCTGCAAAACTGCTTTTCGGAGCATATCGGAAATCATCTCATGACTTGCATGACCGCGAAGCAGTGGCAGCAACGTCAATCCCTCTTTTTTATACAGGCAACTGATGATTTTCCCGTCAGAGGTTATGCGAATCTTGTTGCATTGGCTGCAGAAGTTACGGGTAAATGCAGGAATAATGGCAATTGTTCCTTTATGGCCAGGTAAAATATAGCTGTAATACTGGGTTGCACTGCCTCTGACAGTCTGAAGCCCGGGATATGAATGTTGCAGCAACTCCTGAATTTTTTCCGCTCCGAGAAATTTACCGGTGCGCCAGATCTGATTGTCGTCGAAGGGCTGCAATTCCAAAAACCGCACCGTCACAGGATAAACTCTGGTCAGATCAACAAATCCACGAATTTCATCACTGTTGATATCCCTCATTAAAACCACGTTGAGTTTAACGGGAAGAACATTGCGGGAGAGCAGCTTGTCAAGGTTGTTTCGTACGCGTTTATAGTGGTCTCTGCGAGTAATCGAAAAATATCGCTCGCTGTCCAGTGAATCTATGCTGAAATTGATGGCATCAAGACCAGCATCAATCAAACCGGGAAGAAAACGGTCAAGCAGAAGGCCGTTGGTTGTAAGGGAAACCGTCTTGATGCCCGCTTGTTTTGCTCGGGAGACCAGCTCCACAATGTCCATACGAAGAAGAGGTTCACCACCGGTAAACCGAATTTTCGCTACACCAACACTTGCAAGAACCTCAATGAGGGTGATCATTTCCTGTGTGCTCAGGATTGTGGCCTTGTCTGCCCTCTCTTCATGTGCTTCACTCATACAGTATGAACACCGCAGGTTACACTGTGCAGTAACAGCAATCCGGACATAATCTATGGACCGGTTAAAAGAATCAACAAGAGAGTTCTGGACGGGACTGCTCATACTGAAGAGAAAAATTTGCTATAAAAATCAATGATAACAAAAAAAGGCGCCGCTCTGATGAGCAAGCGCCTTTTTGATAACAGGGATGTTGCAGAACGTTATTGAATGGTAACATTGTTGTTCGACAAAAGACTTACCGTCTTGATGGCATCATCAAGTTTTCCGGTATACTTTTTCACGCCAACTTTGGTGCCCTTGTACCATGGAATCGTTGTTTTCGGATCGGTGTACGAAGAGATCAGGTTATTCATCGTCCCTTTCGCATGATACATCAAACCAAAAACAAGCCCTGGTTTTGTGGCATCGTTGACATAGACAAGGGCAAGGCATGAACCCTCTTCATTGAACACCTCAGCCATGTCACCTGTTTTCAGATCAAGATTGACGGCGTCATCCGGATGAATTTCCAGATAAGGGAGTGGAAGCGTCAAGAGCTTTTCAGGAATCCTCTTGTCGTTGTACATGGTCTGCCAGACATGCTGGGAACGGCCCGTGGTAAACCAGAAGGGGTAAGCGGGGTTATTGATGTATTTGGCCACTTCAGCCGGATAGCCCGTCCATGCATCTGTTCCATACCATTTGAACAGCCCGTCTTTTGAGGCGAAACTGTACTTGTAACGACGCTTGGTGCCAACCAGCTTGCCTGTTACCGGATCCTGGCGCACCGGGGTCTGAATACCTTCATTGCCAAGTTTTCTCAGCATCTTGTGCGTCACTCCTTTGTAGCATTCCGCTGAAAGGCGAGCCTCTTCTGCTTCTGTTGCCTTATTGTCACCAAATTCATGGGATCCGGCTTCAAAGACATCTGCATCTGTCTTCCAGTCCATTCCACTGAAACGCTCCGCCATCTCCTTGTTCCCCTCGGCTTCGTAGAGCGCTTTGATCTTGTTGCCGACAAGCGCAAGAATTTTCCAGTCAGGAAGAGCTTCGCCAGGCGCATCCAGAAACTTGTCATAGATCCTCAAGAGGCGGCTGTGACAGTTTATTGACGTGTCAACCGCTTCACCCCAGCCTGCTGCAGGAAGAATCAGCATGGCATCCTCGGCGGTATGGGTCATGTAAATGTCCTGGACAACCATGAACAGTCCGTCCGTTTTTTCAAACGCCTCAAGCACTTTGGCTATGTATGCTTTCGGATCGGAAGGAATACCACCATTATCAAGATAATCGAGAAGATCAGCCGCACGTTTTTTAACCGATTTTTTGAAGAATTTACTGTTCGGTGTGGACAGATAAGGATCAGTTGCACCTACCCAGTAAAGTTTTCCTCCCCCGCCGGTAATATAGTTGTCTACGTTTTTCGGAGGACCTCCGGCATAGATAGAACCTGGAGTCGGGGCACCCGGTCTTACATACCCTTCCTGATGACCACCCAGTCTGCCGCATCCGGTACCAACCCTTCCGACATTGTGGGTCAGAACATTAAGCTGAGCAATGGCGGCTACCTGGTCGTAATTTTTCATGTTCCAGATAATGCCTTTTTCATACAATGTCAATGTTCTGCGCTTGAAACCACCTTCTTTTGGTTTGGCAATCCATGCAGCCGCTTCTTCCATCTCTTTTCTGGTGACGCCCGTAATCTTTTCGGCATCGGCAAGAAAAGCGTCGAGTGGCCTGGCAAGCTCAAGCGACTTGCTCTTGTACTCCTCAAAGGTCGCCATGTCGGTACGTTTCTGGAGATAGTCGCTGTCGTACCACTTGTTTTCCCATGCTATCCTTGCAAGTGCATTGGCCAATATCCAGTCAGTGCCGAGATTCGGACGCAGATGCAGAACACGTTCAGCGCTGATATCCTGGCTGACCGTTGTCGTCGCATTTTTACGAGGATCAATAATGATAATACGCCCCTCTTCAGCAGGCTCACCTGATGCAAACTCCTTCTTTTTCTCATCAATCGATCCGCCCTGAAGGTTCGGCATAATGTGCTCAGTGTAGAAAACCGTGGCGCCTTCATAGGCGTTTGCGCCCCAAAGAACGACGGTATCGGCAAGACGGGCATCATCGACATCATAATTGAGTTCGTGCATGCCGCGCTCTCTTGAGCCCCAAACCTCTGAATTGTAAGCAGGACGATTGTGGATGGAGAGATAATGAGTTTTGATCCCGCTTAAAAAGAGCTTGCCTGCTCCCCAGTTGTCTTCAAATCCAAGACCGGAGCTTCCGTGATCATAAAACTTCATGGCAATACTATCTGAACCGTATTTGTCCATGGAGCTCTTGGTCAATGTTGCAAGGATTTCGACGGCATGATCCCAGCTAATTGCCACAAAACCATTCTCTTTTCGGAGTAAAGGATCTTTCAGACGATCCCTGGTGTGCCCTGTTGGAGTATAAGCAGTCTGGGCATTGGTTCCGCCCCGAATAGAATAATCGCCCTTGTTGATGCGCGACTCTTTGGCCGGAATGATGGCAAGATTGTATTTATGGCCATTTTTCCTGGTAATAACATTGTGCATGGTTTCCGTGTAGGAAAATCCTGACATCAACTGAGCCTGCTTCGAAAGATCAACATGAAAAGCATTTGACCTGGCTGTTCCGCTTTTCTTTTCGGGCCACACGTAGACATTGTAACCGCATCCGGCGCTACAATACTGACAAACAGTGGTATATCTTTCCGCATCCAGTGGCGGAACAGGAAGCGTGTCTTTTCTTTGAAAGAGTGACATAGCGTGTTGTCTCCTTAGCTGATTTTAAGATTACCGATTCTGCCATAAATAAGACCTTCAACCCCTTCTGCATAAATGTTGCCTGTTGCAGCATCGACCCGCAGTACAACCTGTGCAACCCACTGGGAAGCAAGGCCCTGATAGGTTTGACCATTCCGGGATACATCGAACATGGAGTAATGGCACTTACAGACAAGACGGCCTTTGTTATAGGTCAATGGACAACCCATATGGGTACAAAGTGTAGAAAAAGCGACAACATCTTTCTCCGTTCCAACACCACCAACAGCCTGATTATCCACTTTTACCAGAACACAGGGCGAACTCTCATCCGGATAGTTAAATGTCAGCGGTTCATTGACCTTGAGATTTTTGATATTGCCGATTTTTCTGGACGGATATGCCTTGACTGGTGCAGCATGTCCATCCTTGTTAAGTCCTGTAAAGAAAAGAAGCGCAGTAGCTGATGTTGTTTGAAGAAATTTTCTTCGTGATAGATCGGACATAATACCTCCTGTTAATTGCTAACAATTGTGAAGTTCTGGGCTAAAAGAATTACGATAAATCCGAAACTGTGGGTGATGAAATTGGTGTCGTAAGGGAAAACAGACCTCCTTTTTATAATTTAAATAATAAAAAGTACATTTTTGTATTTTTTTATCGCGTAAAAAAACGAAAAAATTTCCCGGGTTTATTGCACTGCAAAAAATTTTCCCTTAAACCAGAGAGCCACATTGACAAGCGCAATGAGGGCAGGAACTTCCACCAGGGGACCAATAACGGCGGCAAAGGCTTCGCCTGAATTGATGCCAAACACCGCCACAGCGACGGCTATGGCTAACTCAAAATTGTTGCTTGCAGCAGTAAAGGCGAGGGTGGCTGTTTTGGAGTAGTCTGCTCCAACTTTGCGGCCCATGTAAAACGAGAGCAGAAACATCACCACAAAGTAGATCAGGAGAGGAATAGCAATGCGCACCACATCCATTGGAATTTTAACGATATACTCCCCTTTCAGCGAAAACATCACGACAATCGTAAAAAGCAGCGACACAAGCGTCAGAGGGCTGATGCGCGGGATGAATTCATTCTCATACCACTCTTTTCCTTTAAGACGCAGAAGAACAAATCGCGTCAGAAAACCGGCTATAAAGGGAATACCAAGATAGATAAACACCGATCCTGCAATATCTGCGATTGAGATATCAACGACAAAAGAGGTCAAGCCGAACCACTTCGGCAACACCGTGAGAAAAATCCAGGCATAGAAAGAAAAGAAGAGTACCTGGAAGATTGAGTTGAAAGCAACAAGACCGGCGGCATATTCAGTATCTCCTTTGGCAAGTTCATTCCAGACAATGACCATCGCGATACAGCGGGCAAGGCCGATCATGATAAGGCCAGCCATGTAATGCGGCATATCGGAAAGCAGCAGGACTGCAAGCGTAAACATCAGGATGGGGCCAATCACCCAGTTCTGCACCAGTGACAGAGCCAGCACCTTCGTATTGCGAAAAACGTCACCCAGCTCCTCGTATTTCACCTTTGCAAGCGGAGGATACATCATGACAATGAGCCCGAC
>CAILXE010000432.1 GCA_903838095.1 uncultured Chlorobiaceae bacterium | reverse complement strand
CGAAAACAAGCTACCTCTGCATGATTATCGCTTAATCACATTTCCCTTCTTTGCAGTATGCTCAATTATCTTCGCTGTGTGTATGGGGATATGTTCACGACCAAAGAAGCCTATTCAGGAATAAATTAACAATTCTGTTTATTCATCTTCATCCGCTATTTTTCAACCTTATCATTAACCGGAGAAACGGTTATTCCTGCTCTGTTTTGGCTTGGTTGCTTTCGGTCTGATGCCAATACGACCTTTCGCCCATGACAAACCAGTCACTGAGTAGCGCAAAGCGCGTATCGAAGTGACCGACGAATTATCACCATTTCCCCACCATATACACCACTATACGCCTTAATACTCGCCCTATCACGCTTAAACGCGCTTGGCGCCTTCACGGACGGTGGTTACTTTCAGGAAAAGATTCTGCCCATGACGAAGCATTGTGCAAAAGGCAATCAACCATCATTTCAACCGATCGCCATTGCCATTGTTCTGATACAGCACAACGCCAACACGCTTGATATGATCGAGCACAGCAGTGTCACTGATATTGCGCAACAGTGAGAGGTCAATCGCATAAGGGAGCAGTAGATCATCAAGCTCGTTCATGACTTTGGTCAGCACGGCAGAACTCAAATCCGACCCGCCAATAAGCGTCAAGTCAATATCCGAGCCTTGCCGGTAGTTGCCTTTTGCCCGTGAACCGTAGAGAATCGCTTTTTCAATCTGCGGATAATGGGAAAAAACGCCGAGAATACCTTCAATCACCGATTCAGCAAGTCCATAACTCACAACGAATCCTCCTCTTTCAAACCATCCATCTTGCGCTGAAAAACCGTAAATGCTGCACAATAGCGGTTCAGGATAGCCTCAACAATCTCCCGCGCTGTCTCTTCGTTATAGGTGTGAGAGGTTAAGTTACGATCACGAATCATATCCATCCAGATGTCGCCATCCTCAATCAGTCCAAGCTTGAAGGCGAGACGGGTAACATCTTTGGAGCCATACAGTGCCTCCGTACCGCGATGTTCAAGAAAATCCTTCAACGTCTTCCATGCAAGCTCATGGGTATATTCAAACGACTGTATCAACCCCTGCTGTTCGAGATCGGAAAGATCGCGCCGAGCGGCAAGAGCAACCGCATCCTGCATTCGGGCAAAGGCCTGACTAAAATGCTTCAGCCTTTGTATCCAGCGAATATCTTGATTCATCGTAAGGATATATAATATTACTAAAAAAACGTTCACTCACCCCTGCACCCCGTAATACTCACGATACCAGGCAACAAAACGCTTGATACCCTCAGGCACGGTGGTCTCAGGTTTGTAGTGGACATCCTGAATCAGTTGATCAACGTCGGCGTAGGTATCGGGCACATCGCCCGGCTGGAGCGGCAAAAACTCTTTTATGGCCTTGAGGCCAAGTTGCTCTTCAAGCGCCTGAATGTAATCCATCAGCTCAACTGGGTTGCTGTTGCCAATGTTGTATACCCGCCACGGGGCCCTGCTTGTCGCGGTATCTGGCTTGAGACCTGACCATTCGGGGTTTGGTTCGGCAACATGATCGAGTGTTCTCAGAACTCCCTCGGTAATATCGTCGATAAAGGTAAAATCGCGACGATGCTTGCCGTAATTGAAAACTTTGATTGGCTTGTTCTTCAGAATGGCATCGGTAAAAAGGAAGAGTGCCATATCAGGCCTTCCCCACGGCCCATACACCGTAAAAAAACGCAGCCCGGTGGTTGGCAGTTTATAAAGATGACTGTAGGTATGCGCCATCAGCTCATTGGCCTTTTTGCTTGCAGCATAGAGTGAAAGCGGATGATCGACATTGTCATGCACCGAAAAGGGCATGGTCTCGTTGGCACCATAGACCGAGCTTGACGAAGCATAGACCAGATGTTTGACGCCGTTATGACGGCACCCTTCGAGGATATTGAGAAAGCCGACAATATTGCTCTCAATATAGGAATGTGGATTCTCAATTGAATAACGCACTCCCGCCTGGGCTGCAAGATTGACGACCCGTTCAAACTCTCCACGCATGAAAAGATCCTCCATCGCGCCACGGTCAGCAATATCTGCCTTCACAAAGGTGAAACTTTCATAGGGCTCAAGCATAGCCAACCGCGCCTGCTTGAGTGAAACATCGTAATAATCGTTCAGATTATCGATTCCGGTGACATGGTCTCCTCTTTCGAGCAGACGTTTACAGACATGAAATCCTATAAAGCCAGCCGCACCGGTAACCAGTATTTTCATTTTATGTAATCATTAATGAGTTAAAGCCGCATTCCGTGCAGCATTGAGTGAGCATGTACCATATCCATAATAAAAACAATTCGCCGCGCTGACAAGACAAAAAATGCTTTAATCATTTTCAGGAGGCCTCAGGTATCTCGCCCCTGCGAGGCTTCGACTTTTTATTTGAATCATTTTTCATCGGGCATACGGCCTGAGCTGCTGATATGGTCATTCCTAAGCATCGTGCCTCCTTTTCATTGGAATTTTTTTACAGGGATGAACTGACTACTGTGTGCCACCGATATGCTCACCCCTTCTTGGGAGCTACAAAAGAATAAACAGCAGCTTTTCAGGGAAATAACTGACAAAAATGTAAAAAACTTCTCTAAAGTTTAATTTATTTAGGTATATTCAGAAAATATCCGAAATAAATTAAGCTATAGAGCGGTAAGATAAGGATTCTCTATAAACGTCAAGACTTAATGCCCCTATGAGTCGTTTTTTTGAGCGGTACAATCCTGAAACCAGTCAGTTTTTTGATGAGGTTATCGCAACAGAGGGAGTTCCCCGGCCTCACTACGACAAGATGCTTCAACGCTTTGCGCAGTTTTCGATAGATGATGTCAAAGCGCGCAGGGAGATCGTCAACATTTTTTTCCGAAATCAGGGCATCACCTTTACGGTCTATGGCGAGGATGAGGGCGTCGAACGACTTTTTCCATTTGATCTTATTCCGAGAGTAGTGCCAGCCAATGAATGGCAAACCATCGAAAAAGGTCTGATACAACGAATCACTGCGCTCAATGAGTTTCTGAATGATATTTATCATGGCCAGAAGATTCTTAAAGACAAGATCATTCCCGCTGAACTGATTCTTGGAAGCCAGCACTTCAGACGCGAGTTTGTAGGGGTCAATCCCCCGCTTGGCATCTACATTCATGTCACAGGAAGCGATATCATCCGTGACAGAAAAGGCAACTACCTTGTGCTCGAAGATAACCTCCGAACCCCGAGCGGCGTCTCCTATATGCTGCAAAACCGGCAGGCGATGAAGCGCGCCTTCCCGGTCCTCTTCGACAAGTACAAGATTCGGCCAATTGAAAATTATCCTCAGGAGCTGCTCCGCACCTTGCAGGAGATCGGGCCCGTTTCGCGTCGCGAACCAAATGTTGTGGTACTTACTCCGGGAATCTACAACTCTGCCTATTTCGAGCACAGTTTTCTTGCACGCCAGATGGGCGTTGAGCTGACCGAAGGCAAAGATCTTGTGGTCAACAACAACAAGGTCTACACAAGAACCACAAGAGGGCTTGAACAGGTTGATGTCATCTACCGCAGGGTTGATGACGCGTTTCTTGATCCACTCGTTTTTCGACCGGATTCAAAACTTGGAGTGGCCGGTCTCGTCAATGCATACCGTAAAGGGAATGTCACGCTTGCCAACGCCATTGGATGCGGCGTGGCCGACGACAAGGTGATCTACAGCTTTGTGCCAAAAATCATCAAATACTATCTTGGAGAGGATGCGATTCTCGATAATGTCCCAACTTGGCTGGCAAGCAATCCGGAAGACTTGAAATACATTCTTGCCAACCTCGACTCTCTTGTGGTAAAAGCCGCCAATGAATCCGGGGGCTACGGCATGTTGATCGGGCCGGAGTCGACCCTTGAAGAGCAGGAGACGTTTGCTGAAATGATTGTGGCCAATCCCCGCAACTACATCGCGCAACCCACTATTTCGCTGTCCCGCCACCCCAGCTTTTTCAATGACACTGAACTCTGGGGATGTCATATCGATCTTCGCCCCTATGTATTGTATGGTAAAACTGTAACTATAGTCCCCGGAGGCTTGACGAGGGTGGCGCTCAAGCGTGGTTCGCTGGTTGTCAACTCCTCCCAGGGCGGGGGCAGTAAAGACACGTGGGTTGTCGATGAATAAACCTAATATTGTACTATCATGTTAAGCCGTGTTGCCGAATCACTTTTCTGGATGAGTCGCTATTTTGAACGGGCAGAGAATACTGCAAGGTTTCTCGACGTTAATTTTAATCTGCTGCTTGACCTCAACAAAATTACCCACGTTGAGAACCCGAACTACTGGATAGCGCTGATTCTTGTCACCAGCGACAAAGAGCGTTTCAACAACCTCTACGAAGACTATTCGGCCCGTACCGTGACCGATTATCTGGTATTCAACAAAAACAATCCGAACTCCATCATCTCCTGCATCAGTCTGGCAAGAGAAAATGGGCGAAGCATTATCGAAAGCATCTCAAGCGAAATGTGGGAGCAGGTGAATAACCTCTACCACTACCTGCAGAGTGTGACGCCCCAGGTCGTGCATAACGACCCCTACAGTTTTTACAAAGAGATCAAGAATGCATCTCACCTCTTCCAGGGCATTACTGACAACACCTTCTCCCACAACGAAGGATGGGATTTTATACAGATCGCCAAATATCTTGAGCGTACCGACAATATCGCCAGGTTGATTGATGTGAAGTACCACATGCTG
>CAILXE010000431.1 GCA_903838095.1 uncultured Chlorobiaceae bacterium | reverse complement strand
TGATATTGGACAAAGAATGGTATTGTTTGATAAATTTGCAGGGAAGTGCATCCATCAAATGTATGAGGGCATTGAAATACCTCCAGACGATATTATCCATGTTACCTGTTCCGGATATCTTTCTCCAAGTCCTGTTGAAAAATTTTGTTCTGAAAAACAATGGCTGAATACCACAATCACCCACAGTTACCACATGGGATGTTATGGCTCTATTCCCGCCTTGCGCATGGCACACGGATTTCTGTGCTCTGCAAGAGCAGGAATTACGCCGCCAAAAAATCGTGTTGATATTATTCATACCGAGATATTAAGCGCGCACAGTAAAATTGTCGATGATTCCGCTGAACAGATTATTACCATGACTCTTTTTAGTGATGGTTTTATTAAATACTCGGCATATACAGAAGAATATTTCAAGAGCAAGAATATACATGGCTTAAAAATTCTTTTCATCAAAGAACATCTGATTCAGAATAGTCTTGGCAGCATGACATGGAATCTTGGCCAGCATAACTTCAATATGACCTTAGCTTTGAGTGTACCTTATGCAATTCGTGATATGGTAAAGTCTTATGTCTATCAAATGTTTGCTGATCTCGGCCTGGATTTTCTCCATGAAAAACAGCAAAATAACATTGTTTTTGCCATTCATCCCGGAGGCCCCTTGATTGTCAAAAAAATTTGCGATGAACTTGATCTTTCAGAAGAGGATGTGGCTTTCAGCACCAAAGTATTATATGAAAATGGAAATATGTCTTCCGCCACGATTCCGTATATCCTTGCCGAAATTATCAGGGATAATACAGTTCCTTCGGGCAAAATAATTTTAAGCATGGCATTTGGCCCTGGACTGACAATAGCCGGTATGATTCTTGAAAAAGTTTAAATCATTAAAATCGATTACTGCCAACAATAAATTATTGTTTATCAGCATTTAAATTTTATATCAAACGAGGTGCATTAATGATATCATGATAAACAGATCAGTCCAAAGTAAAATGAAGATAAATGTTATAGCAGAACTTGTCAATATTTTCAAATATTACGGAACAGGCGCCGGAAAAGTAACAGCTCTTCATGATGCAAGCATTTCATTTGACAAAGGAGATATTTTTGCTCTTGTTGGCCTGTCTGGAAGTGGCAAATCAACACTCCTTCATCTTATTGGTTGTATTGATAAACCCGATAAGGGAAAAGTTATTATTGATGGCATTGATACCACGGCTATGACACTTGAGCAACTGGCACCTCTTCGTCTTGAAAAAATTGGTTTCATATTTCAATCTTTCAATCTTCTTCCCGTGCTGACGGCTTATGAAAATGTCGAAATCCCACTCCTTTTTAAAGGCCTTGAAAAAAAATTGATTAAAGAAAAAGTCAATCAAGTGCTTGATAAGGTTGGACTGTATGACAGAAAACATCACTATCCGAGACAGATGTCTGGTGGACAGCAGCAAAGGGTAGCAATTGCAAGAGCTTTAGTGACAAAACCATCCTTGATTCTCGCTGATGAACCAACCGCCAACCTTGACAGCAAAATAGGTACCGAGATACTCGATCTGCTGCTGCACCTGAATAGAGATCAAGATATGACTATATTAGTCTCTTCACATGATTCAGTCGTCCTTGACAGAATAAAAAATGTCGTTCGAATCAGAGATGGACAAATTGATTTTGACAAAAAGTAGTTTAATTATTTTTTTTTTTAAAACTTTAAAGCAGGATTAGAATCGCACAGGTTGACAACCAAATAAATATTTTCTAATTTTTTGCAGTTTATTTTTCTGTTCAATATTGAAATAAGATAATACTGTAAAAAAACAAGAAATCACATCGCTTTCATGACAAAAATTGTTAACGTTTTAACAGATATTCATTCCGCAAGGTTATCTAATGTTGTTCCTCAAGCACAAATCTGCAAATTGCTGATGAAAGGTATGGCAACAGCGCTTGCCGTTAAATCAGGGAAAATAGCACAAAAGGATGTCGAGAAAATCAGGAAAAGAGTTGAACTGAAGTTCAGCCAGTTCGCTGTTCCTGCTTCAGATATCAAGCAACGTTATATGTGTTTATTGCTTGAAAATTATGATGCCGCACTTGAAAGACATAGCATGTTCGAAAATGGAAAATATGTCAATGATGATATTACTTTTCCCATATATGACAATCTCATAAAAAATCATACTCATCCTGAGGGCTTGGCGTTGTCTGGACGGATGGAGTTATATCGCCAGCACGCAGAAAAACATATTCGCAATCTTTATAAAGATATTATTGAAAAACCAGATCATATCATTCATGTAACTTCTACAGGATATTTTGATCCAAATCCTGTCGATACCATTATTGCAGAGAAAGAGTGGTACGATGTCGATGTTACAAATTTTTATCATCGAGCTTGCAATGCTCCGATTTCTGCCATCCGAATGGCAAATGCTGTTTTAACAGCATCATCTTCCTCTTGTTGTGAACTCCCAAAAAAGCGCATTGATCTTGTACATTCAGAGTTATTCAGTGCACATATCACCCTTACCGACGACCATCCATCAAACGTGGTTATTATGAGTTCATTCAGCGATAGTTTTCTTCGCTATTCTATCCGAACACATAATGATATTTGTAATACAGGAATTGGTGGGCTGAAAATCCTGGCTTTCAAAAATATGACTATTCCTGACTCATCTTCAGTGGTTGTATGGAAAGTTTCAGAACCAGCTTTTCATTTCACTATTGACCCGATAAAATATTCAAAACATATCAAAAAGAATCTTAAGGAATTTATCTATACCTTTTTCCGTGACAATGGCATGGATTTTATGTTAATCAAAGACAAGATTCTTTTTGTTATTCAGGCATCAACTGCTTATGTACTTAAACAGATGGCTAAAGAATTAAAGTTAGCTGATGAGCAAATAGCATTCAGTAAAAACATTCTCTACGAAAATGGATATCTTTCTTCCGGAGCTATTCCGTTCATGTGTAAACAGATTATTGACAACAGGGATATTCCTTCTGGTAAAATCGTTTTTTGCATCGGTTATGCCCAAGGTATAACCTTGTCTGGTATGCTGCTTGAAAAATTATAGCGTACCTCAGAAATACTTTTTCTAATAATATAAAGTCTATTGTGAGTCTTAATCCTGAAACGCTGACGCTTCTCACCGGTGGTATCAAAGCCACCGTCCTTCACATGAACGCAAAAGATCTGGTTCATCAATTCGTGCTGGCTGACGTTTTATACAGCATGATTGGTCATGAAGCCAACTCACATAATGCTTTTTTTCAAACCACTCAGTTCAACAAGATCATAGAGGCTCTCAGTGACCAAAAAATCGACGCATATTTTCTTTTGGCTGGCTGGGAAAATTACCAGCCAAAAATTATTGGTGGATCGATTGACTTTCCAACGGTCATTACTGAATGGAGTGGCAATACGTTTAAACACTACCCGGCATTTTATGGTGAAGACATTTGTCTCCTTTCGACGGCGTTAAGAAGACTTGTACTGGAATGTCCGAAAGGAAATAGCTTACCCCAAAACGTAGGATTGTGCGAGTTTTTTATCGGTGAAAAGATTCGGCGATGGAGAAGCAATCTTTATGGTGACGCCCCCATGGGAATATCGGCGTATGGCTATGTCGGCGAATACTCTTCACATAGTGTTACGATGATTAAGGTTATGAAAAAATTCGGTTCCACACTTGGTTCAACGCAGGATGGCACTGTTCTTGAGATGAGTGATCTGAAAACAGCATTCAACGATAATGGAATGTTAACCGTTACCATGAAAAGTTTTATTTCAGATCAAGGAGATGTACTGCCAAATATCTTTGTGACCTGCTGGTCTGATGAGAAGGAAAAACAACAGATTATGGCGAGTTATACTCATGGAATTTCAAGTTTTTCTTGCAATCCGGTTGTGCGGGTACAGATTACCAGCAACGGCAATCTTCCGGACAGAGTATTGCTGCAAAAATGTTTAGCTTCATTGTTAGCCGCTGGTCAGCAAGAAATTCAAGTCCGGCAATGGGGAACAAGGAAAGAGAAAAAAATAACGACCCGGCCAGATGCGCTACAAACCCTGATGCCCAAAAAAAAGATTGAGGATTTGAATACAGGAGAGACAAAAACGTTCATTCCTCAAATCGGAACCTCCGGCCAGACTGGTCTCTTCAAACAAACTACCCCGATTATGCGCATTCATGCGATCAAAGAACCTGAAATCGTTTCAACCTTGATAACTATGGGAGCCAGTATCAGAATGCTCGGTGCACATCAAATGCTGCCTGCCGTCCTGAATTTCAACAACATTCCAAAACACGTACTAACCATTAACTCTTTTGAGAAAGTTGCTTCATCCTGAAGTATTTTCGGTATTTTTTTGGAATTCTCAGGATCATGTTGTTTCGACTATGAGCGAAATAAACGCTCTAATATTAAATAGTTATGAATAGTATAAAACTTGCAAGTATAGCGCTTAGAAATCTGTTCCGTAACAGCAGAAGAACATTTATTACAGTGCTTGTCTCTTCAGCAGGATTTGCTGCATTAGGCATTGTTGCCGGTTATATGGATTTTACCTTTTACGGTTTGAAAGAGTTGACCATTTCCCGGGGCTTTAGCGCAGGAGGAGGTACCGGGCATCTTCAGATTTTCGACCAAAACCTGTTGAAAAGGGAAGAGGAATATCCAATGCAATACGGTATCACTAATAACAAAATTATTCAGACCAAGATAGAATCCATTCCTGACGTTTCTTTTTCGATGCCGCGCATTGAATTTAACGGCCTTATCTCAAATGGCGATAAATCTATTTCTTTTCTTGGGTTAGGCGTAGACCCCCAAAAAGAAGCGGCTCTTATGCATTATTGGAATACACTGAAAAAAATGTCCGCGAAGTCCAGAATGGATGATTCTGCTTATAGAAAACTTGCTGAAGAACCTTCATCGTCTGGAGTACTGCTTGGAGGAGACATGGCAAAAGCATTGCACGCCCAGACTGGTTCAAGCCTGATGCTGATGAGCACAACCGTTGACGGGGCTGTGAATGTAGTCGACGTGACGGTCTCCGGTATTATGAGAAATCCTATGAAATCAATAGATCAGCATTATCTTGTCGCTGATATTAAGACTGTGCAGAGACTCATTCAGACCGATAAAATATCAAAGATTGTGGTTGTGCTCCATAATACCGAGCAAACATCCTCTATAAAGCCGTTGGTTTCAACAAAAATTAATCGTTCAGGAGAGAATCCGGTCTATTCAGTAATTCCTTGGGACGAACTTGCTGAATACTACCATTCTGTCAGAGATGCATATAATATTATTTTCAGTTTTACCGGCATTATTGTTGTTATCATTGTATTTTTAAGCAGCACGAACACCATGCTCATGGCAACAATGGAAAGAATCAGGGAGATCGGTACTCTTAAAGCAATAGGCGTATCAAATGGCTGGATTTCTCTTATGTTTTTATTTGAGGGGTTTTTTATAGGTTTAATGAGCGTTTTCATTGGAATTATTTTGCAGTATATTTTTTCATCTGTCATTAATAACTCCGGGTTTAAAATGCCGCCACCTCCAGGAATGTCATCTTCATATCTGCTGAATATTTATCCCGCAACAGAATGGATCCCCTGGATTGCATTACTGATTATAATATCGACCACGTTTTCCGGTTTGTTAACGCTGGTAAAAATCAGAAAAATTTCAATTGTAGACTCGTTATCTCATGTATAGCATCGCAAGAATTTTTATACCTTTTTTCCTGATCTTTATGATTTCGGGAAAGCCTGACTGCCGGGCAGAAAAAATTGATTATCCTTCACCACATGAACTGCTGAAAAAAGCAGATAATGTCAGAGCACCCTGGCCTGATTATACAGCGATTGCCACTCTTACTTCAGAAAAAATTAATGAGCTGAAAAATGAGAAATTCCGGATATTCATCAGTAATTATGCAAAAACGCTGGTCAGTTATATTGAACCCCAGAAACGCCGAGGCAATCTGCTGCTGATGGTTGATGATAATCTCTGGTACTACGTATACCAGACGCAACGCCCTATGAGAATTACTCCTATTCAAAAACTTTCAGGAGGAGCCTCATACGGTGATATTACAAGACTTAACTGGTCAGGAGACTACCGTCCAGAAATCGCAGGAGATGATCTTATAACAATTAATGACAAGATCTACGATACATGGTTTCTTAAACTGAATGCTCTTTCAAAAAGTGCCACGTATCAGTCAATGGATCTTTATATAGAAAAAGGCACCTGTTATCCCCGTAAAGCAGTCGTATACCTGCAATCAGGGAAAAAAATGAAAACAATGTACTTTATGGAGTATAAAATGATGGCAGGAAAAATTATGAATACGAAAATAGAATTTATCGATCATTTGAGTTCTGATAATCTTACCACACTGATGTTCAGTAAAGTTGTAGTCAAGAAATTTCCTGAAAGTTTTTTTCTTAAAACAAATCTGCCATTTATTTACAGTGATGTTGTGTATTAATCAATCATAGAAATATCATAAACAATGCATTCTTTTTTTGCTCATACTGGTAAAAGAACAAGCGCATCGCTGGTATACCAAGGAAAAGTCATTGCCTGTATTTTCCTTTTTTTAATTTGCGCCGCCCTTCCTCTTCAGGCTGAAGATGAAACAGAACAGGTTCCATCTCCTTTTTCATACTCCTATCGCCTGATTGATGAAAATGAGCATATTGATTCAGCCCATTCACTGCTGAATCCATCCAACATATTACAGCGCCCTGATACTCGAGTTGAAGCTGGTATCATTGGTAATATAACCTACAAAAAATTTGACGGCGCTTTTGAATCAGAATTTCGTTTAGGGTACCATTACATCACAGGGAAATCTCCCCTGCCCTTCTCGGATGAGTCGGTGATTACTCAGATTAATCAGTTGTATTACCAGAAAAAACTTGAGAATTATTCCTTCCTGATCGGCAGAAAAAAAGTAAGATGGGGCGTTGGTTATTGCTACAGCCCTACTGATCTGATTTCGCAATTGAGAAATCCGGAAGATCCAGAGGATCGGTTGAGCCTGATTAAAGGAACTGACATTTTTATGCTCTCCCGCATAAATGATAATGGCCAGATTGACCTGGTTTACGTTCCGGAAACCGACTGGAGCATGAACAACAACTTTATCCAAAAAAGCCGACTGGGTATGAGATGGTATCGCTTTATTGATCCTTTTGATCTTTCACTGGTGGGCATTGTCGCCGGAGAACACCATTGGTCAACCGGGTTTAACACATCAGTAACCTTTGGAAAGGCGCTCGAACTCCATGCCGAATATCTCTACACGTCACCCAATAACAAAAGGTATCCGATTGCCGGAATTAACCCTGAAGAATTTGTCTATCCCTATTTTACGACACATGATGAAAAAATTCATGATATCGTACTGGGTGGTCAATACACGTTCGATAACAATTGGAACCTGACACTCGAATACATTTACCGAAGCGCAGGCTATTCCGATGATGAATTTAATGCCTATGCGCGCCACATCGATTATCTTAACTCAAACTTTCGCAATAACGTCAACCCGGTTTTAGCGAATGCCGGATTGCAGGAATCAGCTTATAATTTTTCTTTGCCCCTGCGCAAGCACTATCTTTTTTCCCGATTGTATAACTCCAATTTCTGGAAATCGTTTTCACTCGACATGTTCAGTTCTGTGAGCATCGTTGACGGAAGCGGCTTTTTGGTTGTCATGCCAAAATTTGAGGGCGGAAAAGACTTTGAGATCTATCTCCGCCTGAAAAAGTTCTGGGGCAATAATAAAACTGAATTCGGGCTTGTGCCGGACGATTTGAGTGCTCTTGTTGGTTTGTCATTGTTCTGGGGTCAGTAGAATAACCTCCAAGAGAATCATAGAAAAGCAAGCTGAGCCTCGCCTCTGGGGCTATTTGGAGATTTTTCGCCCTTCTCGTTTTCGCAGAAAAGATCAAAATTGCCCGGTGATCATACTCACTCCGCTCGCCCTGCTCATTGGGCAAAATAAGAGGTCTGTGATCGGAAATTATATATCAGCCAATCACAACAGTACAAGCTGATTGGCAAAACCGATTTTCTCAGCTCAATTCCTTTCGCCAAAACCGCCTCCCAATCACTCCCCCCACAACCATCAACAACGCCAAAACAAAAGCACCAAGCGAGATCCAACGCCCTGTCTCGAAACCGCTTCGATCATAATAAAACCTGACCTCCCTGCTACCTGCTGGAACCACAACCCCGCGCAACAGCCCGTTCACCTTGATCATGGCGGCTGAACGGCCATCAATCTGCACCTTCCAGCGCAGCGGATAGTAAAGCTCACTCACCACAAGAAATGCCTCGCCGGGCGCAGCAATCTTCACAACCATCGACTCCGCTTTCGCATCAAGCGACGTCACTGTTGCCGCAGTAAACGTGCTGGCTCCTCTCCAAAGTGAATTATCGATATACGCCACACCGGCAGGGGCCTCATCATCAAGAATACGGGCAAACAGCTCTTCGTTGTTGTTCGCCGCGATAACCCGACTGGCGAACCATGCTCTTGGTGCGGTCTGCTGAAGGCGGTACACATAAGCCGTAACGGGGCCGCTGGCGAGTTGCAGTGTGCCGGTTTTGACCAGTTCGAGAGCTGGATGACCAAGTGGCGCAGGGCTGACAATGTAGCCGACATTGAGCATTCGGAGTACGTTGATGCTGGAGAGATTCTCTGTTTTGGCGAGAAACTCATCGTAGAGCTTGAGTTTGGCGGGATGATAACCGCCAACTGACTCGATGCCAAACAGGGCAAACTTGTTCTCTGCAAAGAGCGGCCCGGCGGGGTAGATTCTGAAAGGCCTTGGCTGTGCGGCAAGGTAGCGGGTGATGTCGTCGGGCTTGAATGCAGGCTCTACGATGCGGTTGTCGGCATAGAGTGGGGAGCGCAGAGAGTTCTCGGACGGGTAGATAATCTGTATGTCCATCCAGAGCAGATCGCCAAGCGAAAGAAGAAAGAGCAAGAGACCGGTCAGTTTGTGAGAGAGCTTCCCCTTGATGCTGAGCCAGAGCACTCCAGCAAACAGCGAGGCAAGCGTCAGGACAATCCAGAGGCTCCCTGTCAGATTCTCCCAGCGCACCTTGTTGACCATAAAAGCAAGGTCAAAACTCCCAACCTGTGGCTCGGGATACAGGGTGCGGAAAAAGTTCTCGACAGGCTGTTCAAAGGCAAGAAAAAGCAGCAGAAGAGCCGCGAGAAGAAGCGCTCCCATCCTGATCGGTTTCAACAATCGTTTGGGCTGGCGCTGAAGCAGGTCGTTCACTCCAATTGCTGCAAGAAAGGACAGTATCAGGTAGAGCATGATGAGCGCCATGGAGGGCACCCGGAATCGGCTGAAAAGCGGGGCGAAATGGTAGAAGAAATCGAAGATCGGGCTAAAAAAACTGCCGAAAGAGAGCAGCAGCGCCAACAGTGCGGCAGCAACAAAAAACCAGGTCATCGGCTCTTTCCACCGCAGAACAGCGCCCGCAACGGCGAGGAGCAGCACCACAATGCCCGCATAATTGGGAAAGTCAGTAAACGGCATAAAGCCCCAGTAGGTGAGGCCGCCAAACCCGAAAAATCCCGGCACCAGAAAGGTGATCAGCTCCAGAGGGTGCATTGACCAGAGTGTGGCATACTCCCATACTGAAGCTCCGCCCTCTGCCGCCCCTCCCCTCACAGAAAATGCCGCATACTCTGAGGCTGGCAGATAGATTGAGGCCGACATGGCTACCCCGCAACCCAGCGCAACGATCAGCAACAACACCAGACGAAAAAACCCCTTTTGCCCGCCCGCATCAACGCCCTGAGAAACCATCGTTCCCCCTGCGTGCCCACGAACGCCTGCAAGCCCTCCCCCGTGTCCACCTGCGTTCACGCCCTCTCCACCCGGCAGACTCGCCACAACACCAACGCCAGCCCCGGTCATCCCGCGCCTGAAGAAAAACAATACCACAACCAGCAGCAGCACCAGCATCCATGAATAGTAAGCGATCTGCACATGTGAACGCTGTAACTGAAAACCGGCAAT
>CAILXE010000430.1 GCA_903838095.1 uncultured Chlorobiaceae bacterium | reverse complement strand
CACCAGAGACGGAATTACCGCATGCCAGATGGACATCAAGATTGACGGACTCGACTATCATATTCTCGAAACTGCTCTGGAACAGGCTCGCAAGGGACGGCTTCACATTCTCAACGAGATGGAAAAAGCAATCCCCTCCACCCGTCTGGAACTTGCAAACTTTGCTCCAAAACTGACCACCATCAAGGTTCCGGTTGACTGTATCGGCATGATTATCGGCAAAGGCGGAGAAACGATCCGAAGCATTACGGAAGAGACCGGCGCAGAGATCAATATTTCTGACGATGGAACCGTCACCATTGCCTGCTCGACCAGTGAGGGCACAAACGCGGCACTGGCCACCATAAAAAATCTTACGGCAAAACCCGAAGTCGGCATGATTTATGTTGGAAAGGTACGCGACATTCGTGATGAGCTTGGCGCTTTTGTGGAATTCCTTCCTAAAACTGACGGCCTTGTTCATATCTCCGAAATATCAAGCACAAGAGTGACGAAGGTCAGCGATCACCTGAAAATCGGCGAGAAAGTCAAGGTCAAGCTGGTGGATGTCCGCAAGGATCCCCGCACCGGAAAAACCAAGTTTGCCCTCTCGATCAAGGCTGTTGATCAGGATAGTGCAAAAGAAAGCGGCACAGAAAACAAGTAAACGCAACAACACTCAAAAAGCAGTACAGGTAAAACTGTACTGCTTTTTTTATTTCATCCATGTATCATGAAATACGATTTCTCATCAATAGAAGCCAAATGGCAGGCCCGGTGGCAGAAACAGCAGACCTTTAAAACTGGCGAAGATTCCGGCAAGCCTAAATACTATGTGCTCGACATGTTCCCCTATCCAAGCGGAACCGGGCTTCACGTTGGCCATCTCGAAGGATATACCGCTTCCGATATTGTCGCCCGATACAAACGCAGTTGCGGCTATAATGTGCTCCACCCCATGGGATGGGATGCCTTTGGGCTTCCTGCCGAGCAGTTTGCCATCAAGACAGGGACACATCCGAAAACCACCACCGAAGAGAATATCCGCAGCTTCAAGGGGACGCTTCAGGCAATGGGCTTCTCCTACGACTGGTCACGGGAGATCAATACCACCGATTCAGGATACTTCAAATGGACACAGTGGATTTTTCTGAAGCTTTACGAGATGGGTCTGGCCTATATGTCGGAAGTAGATGTCAACTGGTGCGAAGAGCTCAAAACCGTCCTGGCAAATGAAGAGGTAGAAGAAAAAATTGCTGACGGCTATACCGTTGTCCGCCGCCCTCTCCGGCAGTGGGTGCTGAAAATCACTGCGTATGCCGACCGTCTGCTTGCCGATCTCGACGAACTGGAGTGGCCGGAGAATGTGAAGCAGATGCAGCGCAACTGGATTGGCCGTTCGGAAGGTGTTGAAATTGATTTTGAGCTGCGATGCCATGACAAAAAACTGAGAGTCTATACAACCAGACCAGACACTCTTTTCGGCGCAACCTATCTTGTTATTTCACCGGAACATCCCCTTGCTGAAAAGCTTGCCACTGCGCAGCAGTTGGTGGCAGTTAAAAACTATATCAGTCAGGCAAAACTGAAAACAGAACTTGAGCGAACCGGCCTGCAGAAAGAGAAAACCGGTGTTTTTACCGGCTCTTACGCCATCAACCCGGCCACGGGGGAACCACTGCCTGTCTGGATATCCGACTTTGTGCTGATCAGCTATGGAACAGGAGCCATCATGTCAGTTCCGGCGCACGACAGTCGTGACTGGGAGTTTGCAAAACAGTACAACCTGCCAATCATCGAGGTGATCAAAAGCCCGCATGATGTTCAGTACGCTGTTTTTGAAGATAAAAACAGTATCTGCGTCAACTCCTCCAACAGTGAAATTTCGCTTGACGGACTCGCATTCGGTGAATCATTTGAGAAAATGGCTTCATGGCTTGAAACGAAGGGAGTTGGCACAAGAAAGGTGAACTACAAACTGCGCGACTGGATATTCAGCCGTCAGCGGTACTGGGGAGAACCAATTCCGATAAAGCATTATGAAGATGGCACTCTTCGGACAGAAACCACTCTTCCCCTTGTGCTTCCTGACGTTGAGGCCTATCATCCATCATCTACCGGCGAATCGCCCCTGGCGAACATTCCGCACTGGCTCTACGGAACAGATGAACACGGCGCCTTCAGACGAGAAACCAACACCATGCCCCAGTGGGCAGGAAGCTGCTGGTACTACCTTCGCTTCATTGATCCTGAAAACAGCCGGGAACTGGTCAATCCTGAACAGGAGCGCTACTGGATGAACGTCGATCTCTATATCGGCGGGGCCGAACATGCCGTACTCCACCTGCTGTATGCCCGCTTCTGGCACAAGGTACTCTTTGATCTTGGTGTGGTCAGCACAAAAGAGCCATTCAGGAAGCTCTTCAACCAGGGAATGATTCTTGGCGAAGACAACGAGAAAATGTCAAAGTCACGCGGCAATGTTATTCCGGCTGACCACGTTCTGAAGCGGTATGGCGCAGATGCAGTCAGACTGTATGAGATGTTTCTCGGCCCGCTTGAACAGGTAAAGCCATGGAATACCAACGGCATTGAAGGCATAAGCCGTTTTCTGTCAAAAGTATGGCGACTGATTTATCCGACTTATGAAGGAGCACCGACAATACTCTCTTCGGAACCCATGCCCGAAGAGTTGCTGAGACGCATGCACAAAGCGATCAAAAAAGTTTCGGAAGACACTGAAAATCTCAAATTCAATACCGCCATTTCCGAAATGATGGTCTTTGTGAATGAACTCAACAAAGCCGGAAGCAACAATCGTACTGCCATTGAAACTCTGCTGCTCCTGCTTGCACCCTACGCCCCGCATCTCACTGAGGAGCTGTGGGAGGCCATTGGTCACCGCTCATCAATCAGTTCACAGCCCTTTCCCGCCTATGAAACCAAACTGGTCGAAGAGAGCGTTTTGACCATTGCTGTGCAGATCAACGGAAAACTGAGAGGCACTTTTTCTGCGCCTGCTCAATGTCCGAAAGAGGTCCTTCTTGCAGAGGCAAAAAAAGTTGAATCCGTTCACAAATTTCTCGAAGGGAAAACCATCATCCGCGAAATTGTTGTGATGGATAAACTCGTCAGTTTTGCTGTACAATAACAACAAAGAGTATGGATTGCTGCATCACAATTGTTGTCAACAAGATTTTTTTTATGTAACATTCATGTAGCATGCAATAAACATTCTATCCAGCTTTTTTTCTCAGCATTATCAATTTATTTTTGACCTCCCCGAACACCGCTGACGGGATAAATTTTTTCTTTTCAACACATAAAACCTGGTATCAATGGCTACAGACGAAACAACCTCCAACGCACAACAGACCACGACCTCCTCTTCTGCCGAAGTATCGATCAGTTCTGTTATGTCTGAAAAGCGAAAATTTCCGCCTCCTGCCGATTTTTCACTCAATGCCCATGTTTCCTCCATGGAAGAGTATGAGAAACTCTATGCTGCCGCTGACGCAGATCCGGATGCTTACTGGGGAGGAATTGCCGAAAAATTCCACTGGTTCAAGAAATGGGAAAGCGTCCTGGAGTGGAATTCTCCGTACGCGAAATGGTTTAAAGGTGGAAAAACCAATATTTGCTATAATGCCCTTGACGTCCATGTCAACAGTTGGAGAAAAAACAAGGCTGCCATTATCTGGGAAGGCGAAGAGGGGGATGAGCGGGTTCTGACCTACGGTGAACTGCACCGCCAAGTCAGCAAGTTTGCGAACGTGCTGAAAATCGCTGGCATCAAGCCTGGTGACAGGGTTGCAATTTATATGGGAATGGTTCCTGAACTGATTATAGCCGT
>CAILXE010000429.1 GCA_903838095.1 uncultured Chlorobiaceae bacterium | reverse complement strand
ACCTTGAAAAAAAGTATCGCAAAAACCGTTTTAACAAAAGCAGAGTTAAAACCTCTTCTGACTATTTCAGTGTAAGTGGTGGCGGTATGCATACGGCTTCTAAAAGTTCGGATGGCAACAAGCAGCAGAAAAGAAAACCGAAAAAGAAGACTTTTTCCAATGCATCCCGTGTGACTTCCGGCAAACGCAACCCGTAAGCGTTCCGGAGAAGTGACAGGGAGGATGCCCGGTTTTCTTTGCTCAGCGAGAACTGCCTGTTTTTTTCAATTCATTCAGCAGGGTGTTAACCCCGGCAATGATCAACTCGGGGATTGGTGCGTCTTTTTTTTCTGCCGGGCTGTATATGATTCTGTCAAGGGAGTCAAGGATGGCCGGTAGGGAGGATTGGCTCTCTTTTCTCATATCGATACGCATCAGTTCACCTTCAAGTTCTTTTCTTGTCAACCCGCCCGGGCTTTTTATTCCGGCATCTTCAAGTGCGGCAAACAGTTGCTGTTTCATCATTCCGGCTGAGATGCCGCTATTGGCAAGATGATCGTCTGTGCGATTGCTCCGTTTATTTTCTGCCTTCCCGAGATGTTGTTTTCTTTTCAGGACAGCGGCAATTCCTGCGAGAGCAACCAGTATAACGATGATGGTGCTGGTGAACTGTCGGGGAGTATTACTTTGGTTTTCGGGAAATATGGTCTTGGATGGTTCATTTTCGCTCGTCATGATTCCTGGTGTTACGGTAATGGCAAGCGGTTTTGAAGACAGGGTGCTGAATTGCCTTGTTTCCGGATTAAAAACAACCAGCCGAAGTGCAGGGATCTGAAAATCGCCTGCTGCTTGAGGCCATGAAATAACGGTTGTTGTGATAGAGCCGGAGGTAAGCGCCGACTCTTTATTGAGGGTGATGGTTCTGGTTGGAGGGTTGTGCCGAAAGCTTTCCGGGAGCTGAAGCTCAGGAATTTTTAGAGTATTCAGACTTCCAGTGCCTGTCAGTGTCATGGACAGGGATAAAGGCTCTCCACTGTTGAGATGCTGCTTGTCGGCGCGAACATCAAGCGAGAAGTTGCCAACAGCGCCTGAGAACGCTCCGGGTACAGGCTCAGGAAGGGAGCGTGCAGCGATGAGAATGGCAGGCGCAGTGATTTCGATTCGAGTATCGGTCTGCTCTTTTCCCCCTGTCGTTCCTTGCTGCTGAGGCACAACGCATTGCATCGTGTATCCTGAAACGGTGAGCCTGCCGCTCTGGATGGGTACCAGCCGAAACTGTTTGACGACGGCGCATCTGAACTGTTCTCCCTGCACTGTTGTCGGTATGCTCTTGATAAATCGGTCAGCCGCACTCTCTTTTGCCCACAGGCCAGGAAGCGAAGGGCTTGTTTCACCCGATATTTTAGGCGCATTATCCTTAAAATACAGTGTATAGGTCAGCAGTACTTCCTGGCCGACAAAGGGCTGGGAGGTGCTTGCTGAGGAAGTAAGGAATGGCTTGTTGTCCGGATTTCCTGACGCCTCTGTCATTGTTGTGGCGAAAGAAAAGAGCGCAACAAACAACACGACGGGGCGGTATAGGTAACGAAATATGGCCATAAAGTTTATTTCATAAGTTCCCTGGAACGTGCCGCTGCTGCGGCAACTGTTTCAACAAGAATCTGTCGGATATTTTTTTCGTCCATGATTTTCAGCCCGGCCTCTGTTGTTCCGCCTGGTGTGGTGACATCGCGTATGAGCTCGTCCGGCTTTTTTGTGCCTGAAAGCACCATTTTGGCAGCACCAATCATGGTTTGTGCGCCAAGAAGCAACGCTTCATCGTACGAAAGGCCGCACTGGCGTCCCCCTTCGGCAAGCGAGTCAAGCAGAGCAAACATATAAGCAGGTCCGCTGCCTGAAAGCGCTGTTGCCGCATCCATCTGTGATTCTTCGAGAATGAGTACCCTGCCAATTGAACTGAAAAGGTCAGAGGCAAGAGCAATATCCGTATCTGACGCCATTTTGCCCCGGCAGAGAGCGGTCATCCCTTCGCCAACGAATGCCGGAGTATTGGGCATCACTCTGATGACTTTGGCGTCATCTCTTGCACTTATTCTGATAAACTCAGACGAGATGCCTGCTGCAACGCTTATCAGCAGGTGACTGGCATTGAGTGAGGGCTTCAGTTCGCCAAGTACTTCAGCAATCTGATAGGGTTTAACGGCAAGAATAATGACTTGTGCTTTTCGGGCAACATCTTCAATGGTCAGACAGGGCTGAACGGGGTAATCGGCGCAAATGGAGTTCAGCGTAGCAGCATCTTTGTCAAAGCCTGATATAACAGTGTTTTGTCTTTGGCTGAGACCTCCAATAAGAGCGCGGGCAATTCTTCCTGTTCCGACAAAGCCAATATGAAGATGAGTCATTATTGAAATAATATTTGGGGTGAGAGATGTGTTGAGAGAGGAGAAGCAGGAGACTGACAGAAAAGGCATGAAATCCTCTCCACGCTCAGTTGTTTCGCGTCATTGCTCTGGATACAAATTTGATCAGCCGTTTCGGCAAAATAAAAACGGGGAGTTGAAGTGTTCCAGCTCCCCGCTTGTGTACTTTACTTTGATTTATCAACCATGAATGCTACTGCACTGCTTACCTGTTCATTGGTCAAGCTTGCATTTCCGCCTTTTGCCGGCATCATGCCAGCTTTTCCCTGGAAGCCATCAATTGATTTTTTGGTGATGACCTCAAGTCCCTGAGGGATACGTGCGCTCCATGCAGCTTTGTCGCCTGGTTTTGGGGCGCCCATCATGCCAGCTTCGTGACATCCTGCACAACTGGCGTCATACACGGTTTTGCCGGCTGCCAGTTTCGGGTCTGCCGGAGCTTCAGTTGCGGCAGGCGCAACAGCCGCAGGAGCCGCAGCTTCAGGCGCTGCAGCTTCTTTCTTGTCGTCAGGAAATTTGAGAGAGGCTGGTGGTTTTTCAAGGCCGCAAGCGCTGAGTAAAAAAAGACCCACGGTCAAAAAAGGCAGAAAAGGCTTCATGGTCATTATTGATAAAGGTTTAGTTTGTTATGCCGGGTGTGTGAAATTTTAAAATCTTGTCAGACAGTTTAAAAATTATTCGGCGTATGGCAAAATGGTTTTTTCTCTACGGCTCTTTTCCTGCTGACGCTGGAGGTCATGACGCGACAGTCCGTAAAGGTGCGTGTAAAAAAGGTTGAACAGCATGACGGCGCTTTTTGCTCTGGGAGCCGCCAAGCCTCTTGTCAGAGAATTTTTCACACTGAACACTTTTCGGGTAAGAGCAGAGTAGCTCTCGACAAAGGCGTCAAGCGGAATGTTTTTTGGGGTATACAGCATCTCCTGTCCAAACGAGTAGCGGTAGGCGGTAAGGTCGAGAGGATCAAAAAGCAGGCGACCTTCCTGTCGTAGTCGTTCAAAGACCTGTGTTCCGGGAGTTGGTCGCAGAATATTGATGCCGGGAACGTCGAGCTGTGTCTCGCTGATAAAGTCAAGGATGGCAGCCGGAGTATCAAGGGTGTCGCCGTCAAGACCGTAGATAAAACTGCCGTAAAGGCTTATACCTGCTTTTCTTATTGTTGTAATTGCCCGTACCAGTTCACTGGCCCGGTTCTGGTTTTTTTTATGGGCGTTTCGGCTTTTTGCCTCAATACTCTCTATTCCTGTGAGAAGCGCCTGGCATCCTGATGCGGCAAAGGTTTCAAGCAACTCATGCTGCTGGCCCAGAGTTGTTGTCGCCTGCCCAAACCATCGGATATTAAGTGGAATGAGTTTGCGAAACAGTTCAAGCGCATAAGCGGGGTCGGCATTGATGGAGTCATCGACAAAAAAGAATATTCTGCGGTCATCCTGTTGAAACCGGATAACTTCACTGACGACGTCCTCAATTGCTCTTCGGCGCAGGGTATGGCCGTTGAGGAGATGGACATTGCAGAAGTCGCAGTTGTACTGGCACCCTCTTCCGGTCTGGATAAGGTTGGTGGTGAAGTACCGGTTTTTGATGAGCGCATCTTTACTGACCGGCCTTGAATGCTGGAGATCGGGAAAGCTCTCGGAGCGATAGAGTGGTTTGAGGCTGCCTGTTGAAAGGTCGTTGAGCACATTTTTCCAGAGGTCGTCGGCCTCTCCAGAGACGAGCACATCAGCATGGGGGCGACATGAGTCGGGGAACAGAGTGACATGGGCGCCTCCAAGCACGACCGGGATTCCTGCGGAACGAAGGCGATCGGCCAGATCGAAGGCATTTTTTGCCATTCCGGTCTGGACACTTATACCCACCAGATCCCATTTTTCGTTCATGGGAAACTCGTCAAACCGCATGTCGCAGATCGACTGTTGAACACCTTGCACTTCGATCGAGCTGAGAATCATGAGCGAGAGCGGTGGAATGGCGAACTGGCTCTGCTTGATGATCGATCTGAATGATCGGTTGAACCAATTGAAAAGAGGGTTGATCTTGTTTTCGCTGTAGAGTGAGCGCGCCCCGTCAACCCCGCTTTCTGAAGGGAGAAAAACCAGCAGGACTTT
>CAILXE010000428.1 GCA_903838095.1 uncultured Chlorobiaceae bacterium | reverse complement strand
CTGACTCTTGATATTGCTATTACCATGCTTCGTACTCTCTTTTTTTTCATTCCTTCAGGACTTGGTGTGCAGGATCTCGGTTATCTTGCGTTTTTTCAGGCTCTCGGTATACCTGATGTTCTTGCCTATGGTGGAGCATTTGTTCTGTTGAGGCGCATCAAAGAGCTCGTATGGTATTCTTTTGGTTACGGGATCATGTTTTTTTCAGGTGTCCATCTTCGTGATATAGAAGGAGCCGCAACGGAAGCGTCATGAAGAAAAAAATATTATTTATTTGCGGTTCGATGAATCAAACCACCCAGATGCATCAGATTGCGGGATGGCTGACTGATTATGAACAGTATTTTTCTCCTTTTTTCAGTGACGGACTTCTCGGAGCTGCCAGTGATGTTGGACTTCTTGAGTTTACCATTATGGGGCGCAAGCGCTCGGAACGTACTCTTGATTATCTTTCTTCGCATCATCTGAAGCTTGATATTGGTGGTTTCGCGCATGCCTATGATTTAGTGGTGACCTGTACGGATCTCATCGTGCCGAAACACATAAGGCGGAAAAAAATTGTTCTGGTACAGGAGGGTATGACTGAGCCTGAAACAATTCTTTATCATCTTGCAAGGAACTTCCAGTGGATCCCCAGGTGGATTGCCGGAACTGCTACCACCGGATTATCCGATGCTTATGAAAAGTTTTGTGTAGCAAGCGAAGGTTATCGCGAACTTTTTATCCGCAAAGGGGTGAGTCCGGCTAAAATCGAGGTGACCAGCATTCCGAACTTCGACAATTGCGAGCAGTATCTTCATAATGATTTTCAGCATCACGATTTCGTGCTGGTCTGTACTTCGGACAATCGCGAAACATTTATTTATGAGAACCGCCGCAAAAATATTGAAAAGTACATTGAAATGGCTGGCAATTCTCAGCTTCTTTTCAAGCTTCATCCAAATGAAAATGCTGAACGGGCAATCAGGGAAATTGAACGTTATGCCCCGGATAGCATTGTCTTCAGTGAAGGAAAAACTGAAGAGATGATCGCAAACTCGAGGATGTTGATTGCACAATTTTCATCAACAATTTTTGTAGGTTCTGCGTTGAACAAGGAGGTGCATTGCGGCTTGTCTCCTGATGTATTGAAGTCGCTGACCCCTCTCCAGAATAAAGCAGCGGCCAGAAAGATTGCTGATGTGTGCCGACAGGTGATTGATGGCTGAACCAAAAAAATGTAATAGATTTTTTCATGTATACGGTAGCAATTATTCCTGCAAGAGGCGGATCAAAAGGGTTAAAAAAGAAAAATATCTATCCTGTTGCGGGAAAGCCACTTATCTCATGGACAATTCAGCAGGCGCTTGCTTCAACATCCATTGATCAGGTGTTTGTTTCAACGGATGATCCTGTCATTTCAGAAGTTTCCATGGAGTATGGGGCGAAGGTGATTCAACGTCCATCGACACTTTCCGGTGACAAGGCGAGTTCCGAATCAGCGATTGTTCATGCCATTGGTGTTATCGAATCAGAGTATACTATGCCAGTGAGTACGGTCGTCTTTTTACAGGCAACCTCTCCATTAAGAAAACCGGGCGATATCGATGCCGCAATACAGGTGTTTCGGCATGAAGTGGCAGATTCACTGATTTCTGTGACGAAAGCAGATGACCTCACGTTGTGGGAATCACGTGAAGGGAAGTGGGCGAGTGTCAACTTTGATTATCATCATCGGGGTATACGTCAGGATCGGCCAACACAGTATATTGAGAATGGCTCGATCTATATTTTTACTCCGGAAACTCTTTATGCTTTTGACAACAGAATTGGCGAAAAGCTTTCAATCTTTGAAATGGAGTTTTGGCAGACCTGGGAG
>CAILXE010000427.1 GCA_903838095.1 uncultured Chlorobiaceae bacterium | reverse complement strand
CGTCCCGCCGTCTGGGCTATTCAGTTGGTCCTGGTCGTGGATCGGCGGCTGGAAGCATTGTCGCCTATCTTACCGGAATCACAAGAATTGATCCGCTGAAGTATAAACTGCTGTTTGAGCGTTTTCTGAATCCGGAGCGCTCCTCAATGCCTGATATTGATATCGATTTTACCCCGGTCGGCAAGCAGAAGGTTCTTGAATATACGGTTGAAAAGTATGGCACAGAGAGTGTTGCGAAAGTTATTGCTATTGGTACGTTTGGCGCCAAGGCGGCAATTCGTGATGCCGGTCGCGTGCTTGAGGTTCCGCTTTCACTGGTGGACAAACTTGCCAAGCTTGTTCCGGTAAAGGCTGGCATTACGCTTGAAAAAGCATTGAGTGAGTCAAGAGAGCTGAAACAGTTTGCAGAAAGTTCGCCCGAGCTTCGGGAGCTGATGGTCTCTGCCCAGGCTCTGGAGGGACGGGCGCGAAACGTCTCGATGCACGCTGGTGCAGTGGTGATTACTGACGGGCCGCTTGAAGAGCAGGTTCCACTCTATGTTTCCAACAAGATTGAAACTGAGGTTCGAAAATTTGCTGATGAGTTTGATCTTGATGAACCTGAGCCGGTCAAGGCAAAGAGTGCTGATGGAAGTGATGAAAAGCAGGTTGTCACCCAGTTTGACAAGAACTGGATCGAAACTGCCGGACTGCTCAAGATTGACTATCTCGGTCTTGAAACCCTTGCGGTTATTGATGAGACGCTCAAGATGATCAAGCGTCGGCATGATATTGATATTGAGCTTGAAAAAGTCCCCATGAATGACCGGAAGACCTTCAAAATTTTTCAGGAAGGCAAGATGGCCGGTATTTTCCAGTTTGAATCTTCCGGTATGCAGAGTTATATGACCCGCCTGCAACCGACACAGATCGGCGATATCATTGCCATGAGCGCGCTCTATCGCCCTGGGGCGCTCAATGCAAAGATTGATGAACGGCGCAATGCTGTGGATCTTTTTGTTGACCGCAAGCATGGCCGTGAGGCAATTGACTATATGCACCCGATGCTTGAAGAGATCCTGAAAGAGACTTATGGCGTTATAGTCTATCAGGAGCAGGTGATGCAGATATCACAGGTGATGGGCGGATTTTCGCTTGCCAAGGCGGATAATCTGCGCAAGGCTATGGGAAAGAAGAAGCCTGAGATTATGGAGAAATACAAGGCCGATTTTGTTAAGGGGGCTGTGCAGCAAGGAGTGCATGATACGCTTGCAACTCGGGTTTTTGAGCTTATGGCTGAGTTTGCCGGTTATGGGTTCAACAAAAGTCACTCGGCGGCTTACGGGGTACTTGCCTATTGGACGGGGTACCTCAAGGCTCATTACACCATTGAGTTTGTGACGGCGGTGCTGAACAGTGAAATTGGTGATATTGAACGAATGAAGCATTTGACCGATGAAGCAAAAAGTTTTGGCATAGCAACGTTGCCGCCGTCGATCAACAAAAGTGATGCGCTTTTTTCAGTTGAGGATTTCAAAGGACGTTCATATATCCGCGTTGGCCTGAGTGCCATCAAGCAGGTGGGTGGAGCTGCGCGGGCAGTTGTGACGTCAAGACTTCGCAGAAAGCGTGATTTTGTCAATCTTTTTGATCTTGCGGTTTCGGTCGATCTGAGGGTGATGAACCGCAAGGCGCTTGAGTGTCTGATTCTTTCCGGTGCGTTTGACGAAATTGACCGCCATCGGGCAAAACTGCTGGCCAATGTTGACAAGGCCATCAAGTTTGGACAGATGCAGAATCGTTCGGTGACACTCGGGCAGTGCGGCTTTTTTTCTGCTGAAGATGGTGCTGAGTTTGAAGATTCTCACTATCCGGATCTGGATGCTGCTGAAATGATGCCTGAAGCAGAAAAGCTTCTCCATGAAAAGAAGCTGGTTGGTTTTTATTTGAGCCATCATCCGCTTGAGTCATGGCGTCGCGACTGGCAGGCATTTACGACACTTCAGCTCAATGCAAAGGAGGTGGTTGCCTCAAAACAGTATAAGGTTATCGGTGTTATTGTGTCGGTGAAGCACCACCAGGACAAGAAAGGAAAGCAGATGCTTTTCGGTTGTATTGAGGACTTTACGGGCAAGGCTGATTTTACGGTATTTGCCAGTCTTTACGAGCAGTGTGGCCATCTTATTAAGCCTGAGGAGGTTTTGATGCTGGTTGCGGAAGGAGAGGTCAGCGGGGGAATGCTGAAACTGCTTGTGCGGGATGTGTTGCCGATAAAAAAGGTACGGCATAACCTTGTCAAAAAAATTATTCTCAAAGTGGATGCTGATGATCAGGTGCAGATGGAAAAACTTGGCAGGGTCAAAAAAGTATTTGACTCAAACAAGGGCGGCACCCCGGTTGAATTTGAGGTCAAAGCGCAGTCAGGAGAAAATATTGAAACAATAACGATTTTTGCACGCAGCACACCGATTGATGCCGGTGAGAGTACTATTGCAAAGCTTGAAGAAATTCTTGGGCCTGACAATGTGAGGATTTCCGGGTAAAACGTTTTTGTGTACAAAACAGAGCGAAGATGAAATATAATGTACTGTTGGTCATTGCCGCATTGATGTTGGTGACGCTGTTTGTCGGCTGCAGCAAGTCCGAAAATGTCATTACATCCCTTGATGATGCACGAGATGCACAAATTGGTGTGATGACAGGGACGACCGCTGAAGCTCTTGCGGTTGCAAGGTTTCCCCAGGCGCAGATACAGCGCTTTGATGATGTCATGGATGCCGTTGCGGCCATTAAAGCTGGTCAACTTGATGCGATTGTGACACTTTCCACAACGGCGATTCAGGTGTCGAAGAAGAATCAGGAGCTGTGGTGTCTTCCGGAGTCACTCAAAGATGAGGAGACTTGTGCTGTTGCAAGAAAGGGTGATGATGCATTGCTTGCAAAGATTGACGCCATTATCGGAGAGCTCAAGGCTGATGGTTCGTTGAAGGAGATGAAGAGGCGCTGGTTGAAATCGGATTTGAGCCCTTATGAAGAGAGAAAGATTGAGCTGCCGAGCGCTGGCGATCCGTTAAAAGTGGGCGTGTGCGCAACACGGGAGCCGATAAGTTTTGTTGATAAACATGGGAGGGTAACCGGATTTGATGGAGAGTTGGCGCGTCTTATTGGCGCCGGACTCAATCGCCCTGTCGAATTTTACAATATGAAGTTTATGGCGCTTATTCCGGCACTCAAATCAGGCAAGATTGACGTGATTGTTTCCGGTATGTCTGCTACGCCCGAGCGCAGGAAATCGGTTAATTTTTCGCAGCCATACTTTATTAATCCCCAGGTTATGCTGGTTAAAAAAGCAAGTCATGCAGTGGAAGAGTCAGATGGTGGTGGTCATGGTGGCGTTTCGCTTTTTTTGAAAGGGCTATCCAACAGTTTTCAGAGCAACCTTATACAGGAGAATCGGTATCTTTTAATCCTGGAAGGGCTTAAGACAACCCTCCTCATCTCTGTGCTGGCAACGATTTTTGGAACGCTGCTTGGCGGAGTTGTCTGTTTTATGAGGATGTCGAAAAGAGTCCTCCTGAATATGCCGGCGAAACTCTATATCGCTCTTTTGCGAGGAACTCCGGTACTGGTCTTTTTGATGCTTATCTTTTATGTTGTCTTTGCCTCAGTCAATATTGATCCGGTGCTGGTGGCTGTTGTTGCTTTTGGGATGAACTTTGCTGCCTATGTGGCGGAGATCTTCAGAAGCGGGGTTGAAAGCATTGACAAGGGGCAGAGTGAGGCTGGTATTGCCATGGGATTCAGCAAGGTTGAAACATTTCTTTTTATTGTTTTGCCACAGACAGTGCAACGAATCCTTCCGGTTTATAAGGGAGAATTTATCTCGCTGGTTAAAATGACCTCCATCGTCGGTTATATCGCGGTTCAGGATTTGACCAAGGCGAGTGATATTATTCGAAGTCGTACGTTTGACGCATTTTTCCCCCTGGTGATGGTGGCAATTCTCTATTTTCTTCTGTCGTGGCTTCTCATGCAGTTTATTACCGCTCTTGAACGGATGACCGATCCAAAATATAAAAAACGTCGTTTTGCTTTACGAAGCAACCCTGAAAAAGCGTGTTTATCATGAGGATTTTTTGACAGTCCGATTGATTTATTGATTTTTTTATTACTTTATAGACTGGCTAAATGTAATTTCCCGTTGATACTATTCATTAATTTAAACAGGTAGGTAATAAAATGAGTGGAAAATATCTTGTGGCAACTGACAAGAATTTCAAGGAAGAGATTCTTGAGTCTGATAAGGTGGCTCTGGTTGATTTCTGGGCAGCCTGGTGTGGTCCGTGCATGATGCTCGGCCCTGTTATCGATGAGCTTGCCGGTGATTATGAAGGCAAGGCTGTTATTGCAAAAGTTAATGTTGACGAGAACCCGAATACTGCTGCCCAGTATGGTATCAGAAGTATTCCTTCGCTGCTCATTTTCAAGAATGGCCAGGTTGTCGATCAGATTGTTGGCGCACAGCCGAAGAAGGCAATCGCTACGAAAATAGACCTGTACATCTGATAGCGTCGTATCACCAATCCTGTTATCCCGACCTCTGTGTGTCGGGATGAACTTTCCCTTATTTTTTTAATCTCATCCCGACAATCATCATGGAGAGTAACGTACGTGACATCGTTATTATGGGGACCGGCCCGGCTGGTTATACGGCGGCAATTTACACGGGGCGGGCAAATCTCAAACCTCTTGTTATTGAGGGTTTTCAGCCAGGTGGTCAGCTTATGATCACGACGGAGATCGAGAATTTTCCGGGTTTTCCTGAAGGTATTCGCGGACCGGAGCTGATGGCTAAAATGCGTGACCAGGCTGCCAAATTTGATGCTGAGTTTGTCAGCGGGAGTGTGACAGAAGTTGATCTTTCAAGAAGCCCGTTCTGCCTGACGCTTGATGATGGTCGTGAATTTTTAACTCATGCTCTTATTGTGGCAACCGGTGCAAATGCCAAATGGCTTGGTATTGAGTCGGAAGCGCGTTATCGTGGCAAGGGAGTATCTGCCTGTGCAACCTGTGACGGTTTTTTCTTCCGTGACTGCCATGTTTTTGTTGTTGGAGGGGGTGATACTGCCATGGAGGAGGCCCTTTATCTGACCAAATTTGCTTCTCATGTGACCCTTGTGCATCGTCGTGAAGAGTTCCGGTCGTCGAAAATCATGAGCCTTCGAACCAGAAAAAATCCGAAAATCAGTATGATGCTGAATGAGGTTATTGACGAAATTCTTGGTGATGGCCAAAAAGTAACGGGAATAAGGTTGAAGAATGTTCTGACGGGTGAAGTTTCAGAACATACGTGTGATGGTGTTTTTCTGGCTATCGGTCATGCGCCAAATGCGGGGTTGTTCAAAGACCAGCTTGACCTTGATGACTATGGCTATATTAAAACCAAAAAGTCATCAACAGAAACCAATGTTCCTGGAGTTTTTGCTTGCGGAGATGTGCAGGACTTTTCTTACCGTCAGGCTGTTACAGCAGTTGGTACAGGCTGTATGGCGGCAGTTGATGCTGAGCGTTTTCTTGAGACGATACGTTGAGGTGAGGCTCCTGCCCTCATTTTCCAGGGAGACTCTTGAAATAGTCATCAAGAACCTCTTTGAAGCCGCAGGCAAGTTCCGCTTGCCCGGCTTCACCCCTGGTAAACCACTGGAGTCTCTGTCCCTCATGCAGGGTAATTTTTTTCAGGTCGAAATTTTCCTCTTTCATAAAGACATACTCAGTGCGATCTGAAAATTCGTAGACACGGAAGAGTTTGCATCCCACTACATCGACTTCGATTTCCTCAAACATCTCTCTGACAATACACTCTTCAGCGGTTTCATCTTCTTCAATATGTCCACCTGGTAAATTCCAGAGGTTTGGGTAGGGAATGGTTGGAATGTTATCTCTCAGTACCAGCAAGACCTGATCAGAACTGTTATAAAAAATGATACTGGCGCCAAGGTGTCTCATACCGGTGTTTCAGGAGATTCAGAGCTTTTGGAGGGCGACTGAACGGGTGTTTTGAGAAGTTTTTTTTTGGCCAGTCCAACAACGAGAGCCCCCACTCCAAAGGTTAACGCACCAAAAGCAGCTCCTGTCAGGGCATGGAGAGCAAGAGGAATGCCAAGGACAGGTGCCAGTAATGCAGAGCCTGAGGGCAGTTCTGGAAGGGTTATTGGTTTCTGAGACTGTAGCGAATTATCTTCAGGCATAATGGCCAGGGATTAAGAGTGGGGCAAAAACAGATCTGCGCTGATTGCCACGATCTGAACGGCTCAATATAAGCATCACTATGCAATTAATGAACCTTCACCCCGCAAGTATTGGAAATCAATCATTGTTGATTCCATGGCTTGTCGCGCACAGTCTCTTCGCTTCAGCGTGTCTTTAACAGGGCAAGACTAATCATTTTCCTCCTCCGCCCTGCCGTTGCGATGGCACTTCATGCAGTTCTGGTAATTGTAGATTCCCTCTTCACGATGCTCGGCTGCAATATTGGATTGCGAGTGTTCATGGCAGTTGTAACAAGTATATTTTTTGTAATTGCCGGGATCAGTGTGGCATGTTTTGCAACTTGCCCTGTGATCACTGTCGAGTCTGAAATACCGGCTATGATTAAACGTAGCGGGCTCCCAACGGGTAGTGCTATGGCATGTTCCGCAACTTGCCTGCGACTGACGGTGCAGATCGTCAGCGGGCTGATCAGCCTTGTGGCAACTGACGCATTGTTTTCCGCTTGAAGCAGTATACTTTTTGTGATCGAATGTTGCCGGTTTCCACTTGCTGGTCAGATGGCATTCAGCGCAGTTTGCAGAGACGCTCTGGTGCAGTCGGTCATTTGGTCGGTCGGTTTTGTGGCAACTGACGCATTGTTTTCCTCGTGAAGCAGAAAGATTTTTATGATCAAACGTTGCCGGTTTCCACTTGCTGGTCAGATGGCATTCAGCGCAGTTTGCAGAGACGCTCTGGTGCAGTCGGTCATTTGGCCGGTCGGTTTTGTGGCAACTGACGCATTGTTTTCCTCGTGAAGCAGAAAGATTTTTATGATCAAACGTTGCCGGTTTCCATGTGCTGGTGCGATGGCATTCAGCGCAGTTTGCAGAGACGCTCTGATGCAGTTGGTCATTTGGCCGGTCGGTTTTGTGGCAGGTAATGCACTGCTTCAGATCTGAAGCAGCAAGATGCTTGTGATCAAATGTTGCAGGCTTCCATCTTGTGGTTTGATGGCATTCAGAACAACTCCCTTTTGCAAATTGATGCAGGGTATCTGAAGGTTTTTGATTGTTATGACAGGCAATGCAGTCGTTCCTGAGTTGAGGAGAAAGCGATGCATGCCGGAAAGGTTTGGCAGGATCATTGGTGACCGTACCTTTGTGATCAGTATGGCAATCGATACATGAGTTTTCGGCAAGCCCTTTATGAAAAAGAGCCTTGCGGGTATTCTTTGTGAGCGTAACACCTGCGACAGTTTTAAGCCCGATTTCCCCCTGTTTATGACAACTGATACACTGGACTGAGGTGATGCTTCGAAATGGTGTGTGGCAAGCCAGACAATCTTTGCTCAGTGCCTGATGGCCTTTCGTGAGCTTTCCGGGGTTCAGAAGCACTTCCGGATATGCTATGGCCAAGGCTGCAAGAATAATTGCAGAAGCAAAAAAAACAAAAATTGGTTTCAACAGGTTACCTCCAGTTCCAGAAGAAAAATATGGCTAAAATATGGGTTGTCGATAATGCGATTAAGAATGAGACCATCGGCTTATGCACGCGTCTCCATTGATCAAGAGTTTTGACGGTCAAGCTGTCCC
Source organism: uncultured Chlorobiaceae bacterium (assembly GCA_903838095.1). Lineage (GTDB taxonomy): Bacteria > Bacteroidota > Chlorobiia > Chlorobiales > Chlorobiaceae > Chlorobium. The sequence goes on along the minus strand of CAILXE010000427.1, from coordinate 1,847 downwards.
AATAGTGTTGCAGCTCCATTTCATCATCTGCTGTTGCATTGATTCCAAGCTGTTTCAGCTTCAGCTTTATCTCCTCTTTGAGTTTTTTTATCAGGTATTGCCCGACATGGCCGCTTGCGGTTACTACCATCATGAGCAGTGTTGCTGCCCAGGGCAGAATTGCGTTGAAATGAATACCTGAATGAACAAGAATCATCAGGGTTCCAATCCATCCAGTATAACAGTGAAACTTGAGAAAGAACTTGATGGCGCCATTCTTGATAATTTTGTTTTTGCGAGCTGAATATCCAAAAGACAAAGCAAGAAAAACCGTCCCGACAATGCCAAAATATCGCCCTATCCAGACGAGATGAGCAATATGAAGAATGTAGTCAAGTGCAATTCCGGCAATTATCAGTAGCAGATAGGATATTGAAAGGGGCAGTGTGCGTTGTACAAGAAGTGATTTCCACATCGTTCAGTATTAATAGGTAATATCTTTTCCGAAAAAATAAACAGTGTTGCTTAAAAGAAGATGAAAAGAGACTTAAAAATTGATTAAAAAAAGAGGAGGACAAGGGTTGTGTCCTTTATGCTGATCTGTTAGTCGCAATAGATGAAGCAAGCGGAATAAACTATTCTTTGACCAAGCATTTGCGTTTTTAAGCATTTTTTAAGCTGGGCTTCTGACTTTTTTAAGAGAAGGGTCGGTATTTTTTAAAACATAAAAGAAAGTTGAAATAACATTTGGCGAACGTCACCATCAATCAGTAATCTGTCATCTGTCATGAAATGTCCGGCCTGTAATATCGATCTGCTTCTTTCTGAGCGTCAGGGTATTGAAATTGACTATTGCCCATCATGCCGGGGGGTCTGGCTTGACCGGGGTGAGCTTGATAAAATCATTGAACGCGCTGCTCCTCAACCGCGCACTGCGGGTTATGCTCAAGAATATCGTAAAGAGGAGTCACATCACGGACATCACGATGATGATCACGATTATTATATCGACCCTAAGACAGGGCGCAGAAAGAGAAAAGGAGGGGCGCTTGGATTTCTTGGAGAATTGTTTGATTAAAAGATATACTTCTCTATTACAAAATACTGTGGCGCATTCATGACAACAGCAAAACAAAACTTTAATTTTCAGAAGATTGTCGCGGTTACAGGTGTTTTGCTTTTTGTCATCAAAATGGGGGCATGGTATCTTACCAATTCAGTCGCCATTCTTACCGATGCACTGGAAAGTACGGTTAATGTCACCAGTGCATTTATAGGGTTGTACAGCCTTTATATCTCTGCGAAACCAAAAGATACTCACCACCCTTACGGTCATGGGAAGGTTGAGTTTGTTTCGGCGGCAATTGAGGGAACATTGATTGCATGTGCAGGTCTGCTCATTATCTATGAGGCGATCAAAAATCTTGGAAATCCCCAGCCGATCGGTCAGCTTGATTATGGTATACTCTTGATAACGGCCACTGCCGTAATCAATTATGTTGTTGGCGCTCTTGCTGTTAAAAAAGGACGGAAAAACAACTCTCTTGCCCTTGTTGCCAGCGGAAAACATCTCCAGTCAGACACATACTCAACGATTGGCATTATTCTCGGGCTGATTCTTTTGTTTTTTACCAGAATGCTCTGGCTGGACAGTGTTGTTGCCCTGATCTTTGCCCTGCTCATTGTTTATACTGGATACAAGATTATCCGGGATTCTCTCCGTGGAATTATGGATGAAGCTGATGAAGAGCTGCTGAAAAAAATGGTCAATTTATTGGAGGCTCATCGTCCTCAGGAGTGGATTGATCTGCACAATATGCGCATTATCAAATATGGCAGTACTCTCCATCTTGACTGCCATCTGACGG
>CAILXE010000426.1 GCA_903838095.1 uncultured Chlorobiaceae bacterium | reverse complement strand
GTAAATCTGTCGAGGATGTCTTAAAGCACGTTCCCCAAGACGGTTTAGTAGCCAAGGATGATTTGGTGAGGATTTGCGGCCAGAACGGGATTGGTAGGCAGCTAGCATCAAAATTAATCTCGGAGTTGTTGGGGGATGAGAGGTTGTTCGAATACCACATCCCTAGAATCACCGTCCGCCCCAAGATTATGCTCTCCCGCGTATCCTTAGTTTTGCCGGCTAATCTTACTTTTGAAGCCTGTATTCAAAACAGCCATGGTTATTACATCGCGCCATCCAAATCTGCGGAGGTGAAGAAAGAATTATGAGGGTTAAAACGGTTGTTACCACCAAGGTTATAACCAGGTGTTTTAACTGGTTTCAACCGTTGAGTTGGGGTTATTGCCACCACCTATGTTTACTATAGGTGGTGGTAACAACCAAACTAGTGAAAATGGGTTAATGCCAGCGTTTTTCAGTTCACATCATATTCCGCAGAGTTTGAATGAGAGGCGCGGTCGTAACAGCAAAGTAGAAATGAGGCAGGAAATGAACCAACTCGAACAATTGCCCCAACCCAAACATACAAATAGCAACCGTATCTTTAAGGAATCAGATTTATCCTTAGTTTTCAAATCTATGAACAATCCAACCCAACCGCTATCAGAAGTAGTCAAAGGCTGGTCGAGGAGAGGCGGCATTTATCAAATTAAATGCACCAAGACCGACAAGACGTATTTAGGCAGTACAGGGAACATCATCAACCGCCTAAAACAGCACTACAAACAACTCAAAGCTAATCGCCATCCTAACCCAGAAATGCAGCAAGACTTCAATCAATGCGGGGAAAAGTGCTTTGTCGTCGGTTTCATTAAGCTCGTCCATCAAAACTACGATAGACAGCAACTTTATTTAGATGAGCAGAACTACCTTGATGTCGTGAAATCCTTTGAAACCCGATACTACAACAAGTCCCACAAATGCAAGCAGGCCGGAGCTAAGGTTACAAAGGCCGTTCAAGCATTTATCAGGGAAAACGTCGACCCCTACCACTGTTCGAGATTGACCTGCGATACGTTTGAGGTGAGGGGACAGACCAAAACCGTCATTTCCTACCAATTCCAGGACCAAATCCCGCATTATCATACAATCGAACATTAAACGAACCTATGACCAAGACCTTATTATATATTTGGCTAGTAAACGGCGCTGAACCCGATTTCTGCGCTTCAAACTACAATCCGCCCCATCCCACATTCAAGTTAACCAATGCGCTAGAATGGGCAGGCAGAGCGATTGGTGAGGCATTTTATAATAAGGTCTTAATCACCGTCTCAACTTCGGATTGTTTCGTTCCTCAAACCTTAAAAACGAGTCTAAAACTAAACATACCAACCCCTATCCTTACTTTTCAACGCTATGATTACTTTTGAAACTTCTAATAACATGAACCAAGACCTAAATGCCTTGAAACAGGAATGTCAGGATTTGATGCCTTTGGTCAATCTCCTCAAGAACAAATTCCCGGCCAATTCATTATCTGGGTTGGAGAGGGACCAGAAGCTAAGCATTATGGGTTTTAGTCCAGAGCAAATCGAAGAGATGACGGGAATGAAATCAGCTGCACCGCTTTTTGGTTCTGAATCGAGCAAAGAATCGAATCGCAGGTATTTGGGCAAGGAACTGTTTGAGAAGATGGAAGCGCTCAATGCCAGAACTGATGCTGAATTTGAGCAGGAATATAACCGAATGCTGGTGTATGGGATTGCGACTGGATTTGTTGAGGACGAGCCAAAACTTAGGATAAATCAGCATCTTTAAGTAGTATGAGCGACGAATCCAATCCCTTTTTGCAGCGACTCAATCAAATCAACGACGCAAAAGTTAAATGGGCCTATTCAGAGTGGCTGTTGGACTTTTTGAGGAGTGAAGGGAGTCTAAAACCCAAAATTCCATCAGACGATGAGCTTTTAGTATGGGCGAAAACATTGCATTAACTAGGCCAGGGCAGTTGAAGTTGTACGAGCCGACCAAATTCAGTCAGTTCGATAAGCAGCTTCAAGAACCCAGAACCCCGAATGAATGGTTTGTCCAGCGCTACCCCTTTGCCTACGAAAAGCACGGTTCGCCATTCCTTGAGGTTGTGGAGCCTTTAGACCAGTTTTTAGTTCAGGTCTTGCCCATCTCCATTAACCTCGACTTCTTTGCTGCTGTGTTGGGAGGTCGTCGTGATTTTGGCCATCACGTAATTTATTATGAATCTGAACTCGCCTGGTATTTTCGCGATTCAGACGGCATCTACAAAACCACAACGGCAGAAAAACTCGCGAATCTTTACCGCGCCTTGATGATGAAAGCAGTTCAAGACATGCCTCAATCAGTGCATAAATTGAACCTGTTTCATGAATGGAGGAGCGATAAAATTACCAAAGCCGTCGTTCAAAGGGCAAAGTCGGTTTTAGCCGCTGATTCTTCATTCTTTAGCCCCACATCTCCTCATCAACGTATCAAAGGCCAGGAGCTTCAGGAACGCGTAGCTAGACGTTTTGTAGAGAGCTTGCTGACCGCTGAACCTGGGAAAGTGCTTTTGCTAGCTGATGCCTATAGCGTCTTCTTAAGATTAGCGAAGCAACAGAACTTGGAACCAGTGAAGAGAAGTGATTTTAAGGCAATGGTCGTTCCTATAGTTCAGGAGCAGTTTGGCGTTAGATTAAGAAACGATTTGAGAATTGATGAGCGAAGTGGAGTGAGGGGGTGGAAGAATGTAAAAATGGTTTCAGGCTAGGCCATGGTGATTTTTGGGCCGTTTCTGGGATTTCTGAATGAGGTCTTTGGCAAGGAAATTAAGGTGCCGACACACTTTCAAAAGATTTCAAGCCGCCAAGCAAGTTTTGTTTCGGGTCAAATTCAATATTCCGATCATTGGGCGTGGGATTGTAGTAATAGGTGAATTGTGCCAAATCCCCGTAAATCTTACCGTAGCGAGCACTCACAATTTTGCCGTTTTCATCTAGCTTGGTGCGGACACGAAAATAAAAATTCCGATTAGGATTTGTCATTACGGTTTGCGCAATTGTAGCCTGATACCCATCGCTTGGGGCTTCGTGACCTGACCGCAAACCGCTGCCTTTATCCGATTCTTGCAGAGCAAATTCCTGGATGCCATCACCGCTGTTTGGAAAACTCAAAGTTATTGGATACCCCGATTGTGGGTTTGTGTGATGCTGTGTGAACAGGAGGTCTGCATTGACTCCTTTTCCATAGGGCCCAACCCAATCTCCAATCATCAAATCAAAGCCAATAGCTTTGTTAAATTCTGGAATTTTTAGCTGCAAAATATGCTTCGCATACATAGCAGCCGGTCTGCCGATTTTTTTAAGCACCAATGTTTTTTCTATATTCCATTTGGCCGGATCGTAAGTCATTGGCAATCCAAGCTCGTAGTCGTAATGAGACCTGTAATACCCATCTTTCCCGGCACCCAAAAATAAATCTGTTGAGCGTGTTTTCCCAGTAGCTGAGAAAGATCCATTTGCATCTGTTTTACCCTTCGTTGAACTCGTTGCAATGGTTTGGCCTTCCGGTGGTTGAACGTAATACCCAATTGTTACATCCGTGCCCTCCATTGGTTTGCCAGATTCATTTACGACTTTCACCACAGCCTTCCATGGCTGTTCATCATTATTTTGTGAGTGACACGATGTGACAAATACTGCCGTGATGGTGATCCAAATGATTTTTTTCATAAGTTTCTATTTAAGATTTCCTAGATTTACCATTTCGTTGAAAAATAGGCAGGTAAAAGTATAAGCCACTTGTTGAAAGTCAGAATGATGCCATTTTGAACTCTCGTTGCCTGTTCGGCCTTGTGGCCAATTGTTTTGGAATTGAGGAGTATTTATATCAAAATTCCGCTCGAAGGGGCTGTTCGGAGGAGAAAAACTCGGCACCGGATTTGCGCCTGCCGGCAGCGTTAGTGCGGGAATCGCATCGGAGAGAATACGATTCTGGTTGGTCTTCGCGTAATTGCTGCCATTGGGTTCGGTCAGAGCGGAATCAGGATGCACGCCGCCATGCGTATTGAAGCTAAAAAATGGAATGATTTGCAGTTGTGTGCCATCAATCACATTGGCTTCCGCTGGTGCCATGCGAATGCCGGTATAGTCATTGTAATAATAGCTGCTGTTGTTAAAAAACCAGCCGCCGTGCGTGCTGCCCAGCACATCGTTTAAGGGTGAACGACCTTTGAGCAACTCCTGCATATTCCACAAATAAGAGGCAATGGGCGTAATTCCGAACACACTTTGCAAAACCTGCTTGCCACCAAACCCGACGAATGACGGTGTGCTGGTATTGGGATAAGCTCGCAGCACTTCCTCGCCGCTGGAATAAAAATTATAAACGGTGGCGTTCTGGAGACCGTCTGCCAATCGATTGTTCCATGTTAACAGGCGGCGCCCATCACCGGCGGGGAATAAATTATGCCAGTAGCTGGCCCAAAGGTTGGTGCCATAACTCGCCCAATCTGTATGCACCAGATTGGCGCTTTGGGGTGTGCTGCCATCTAAAGCCTCCATCGCTACTGCCGCATTCAGCATGAAATATTGTTTGATGCTGTGGTTGGTGCAATCGTTGAGTGTGCTCAAAACCACCATATTGCCTAGGCTGTGCGCAGCCACGACATTTGTGCCGGTTAAGCCATTGAGAAAAGTATTTAACAACGGGGCTGTATCAAAAGCATGAACAACATTGGTCTCCAGATTGCCGGTCACGCCGGTAATAATCTTACCTTGTGAATCATAACCATTCCACATGATACCGTAAAACTTTGCGTGAGAACCTGCCCAATACAACCGCTTGAACATGTCAGCAAAAACGCCGCGAGCCTCGTATGGATTTACGTTATATCCATGCAAAAACACAAAATTCTTGTCAACAGTGTCAGGCTCGTTCTGCACATCAGCATCGGTCAGTCGGTCAGGCATCGCTCTGGAATCCGCTTGCTGTAAAAGATTTTTGGAGCGAAACATTTGCTCCACACCGGTAATGCTTAATGGCAGGGAGGTTTGAGCAACCTGATTACCGTTGTGATAAATTGTCAATATAAGCGGTTGGGTGGTGGCCTTCGCCGATTCCACCAAGATGATGCCTTGATTACTGGCAGCAATGCCACCAATGAATGATGCCGGTAATGTCACACCGGTTGGAGTGATGGTGGTCAGCACTGCCTCGGCTAGATTGCCTGACACGTTAGTATTATGCAAAAAGTCCATGTAATTAGTTGGCGTCAAGCCTGTGGTGGTGAAACGCAATATCCCATCCGCCTGACTTAATACAAACTGCCAACTAGTATCTGAAGAACTGACGCCCGCGCTCAACACATTGCTTTGAAAAATGCTGCCAATGTTGATATGAACCGGAAAAAAATCTACCAAATCCCGTCGGCCATGTATTTGCCAGGCATTCATCATCGTTCCATAATAGGGACCGCCAACAGGAACTTGAACTTGCATGACTCCGTCTGCTCGGACTCCCTTGTCAGGTATGCCATCGCCACCAAAATCGCCACTATCTGAATTGTCATTGACCCAAAACCGGAAGGGTTTGCCGGCGGAAACAAAATCGGGGCTTTGGTAGGTGAAATCCATCGTGCCGTCGTGGTTGGCGTCCACGTTAAGCGCGATCACCCGCACCACGCCGGTGCCTTGCGCATAGTATGAATCATTGTCCTCCATGGTGGTCATTGCCACCACACCCGGTTCAGTCGGGAAGAAATCCCCGTAGGGTGAAACCACACCAGTCTTTTGGGTGGTGATGATGCTGTTGGTCATCAGATAGGCATTAGTAAAATAATATTGGCCGAGATAGGCAAATTTGTCGGCTGCGCCGTTTTGGATGGCAAACTTTGCCCAACCACCGACGACTGTTGGCGTGCCCACCGATGCGATCAACACACCGGTCTGGTTAGTATTGGCAAAGCCAGGGAGACAAGGTAACGGATAGGCTTGCGGTGGCGTTCCACCAGGCAAAGCGGTGCCCGGCGTGTTGACTAATGCGAAGTAATAGCTGTTTAGTGACAAACTGGGGGCGGCAGTTTTTGTGTAATAGCAGTTCACATTGGTGCTGGCTGTCGAACCACCTGGACTGAGGATCAACGATGAATTATTTTCATCGGTATGGACAATCATCCCTTGGTATTGCAGACCGAAAAGGTTCACGCCACTTTGGGTATGGAAATAGTCCCCGCTGGTATAGGCCGGCAAATCGGAAGGGGATTGTCCGATCCAATATTGGCCGGAACCTAGAACCGCCGGAGCGGGAATCGTATCCAGTGAACCTTGAAACGCCAACGAGCCGGAACCGCCATAATAGTTCCAATACCATGAGTTTATTTGCCATTGGAAATAGTCCCAGCCGTTGTAATTAGGATCGTAAAGGCTGCGATGAAGTTCGTAATTGGCGGTGAAGGGCCAGACATCATCCATTTTGACGTAAGCGGTGTATGCGCTCAACATCACTGACCAATGGAAGATGCTGCTTTCGACATAGTTTGCGTCTGCAGGAATACCCAAATCTTGAAACCATGGATTGAACCAAACCGCGCGTTCGGCCAATCGGGCGCTAGGCTGGCTCACCGTAGCCGCTTGAAGCTGAAACAGCAGGTTTTCCTTTAGGTGCTGGCGACCGTCCACCCAACGAGGAGAGTCATAGCGAAGATAACCTACCAACGAGGAAGGGCCAATATTGCCAGTGGCATCCATGGCCTGCACATAACCTACATCACCAATCCAATTATTTGGGAAATTATTTAGCAACTGCCAATCAGGAATCACATACACCCTGTTGGTTAAATTGGCGACAGGAATTTTGATTGGCGGGCAATAGGCAAACGCACTGAGGTCCTGATTTATGTCTCCGTTTTGCGGGCCAATATCGTAAAAATAATCATACCAACACCAATTCAAAAGGATGGTTTGAGCATTGGTGGGAATGTTAAGGAACATCACCTGCCACAGGCCGTTTTCATTGCGAACCAACTGCGCGGATATCGACAACTTGGGATTCAGACTGGCATTGGGCGGTAAATTGATGGCGGAGGACGGAAGTTGGGTGCTGATCGGTGCAGATACGCCACTACTGGTGTGATTAGCCACAATCTGATAAGAATCCCATTCATCATTGTAGTTGTTGATGGCCCCAGTCACGGTGAATGAAGTCGTGTCGGCGTTGACGGTGCCGATGGTCGTGTAGGTGTAAGCGCCGGTGCTTGGGTTCAACACACCGCGTTGAATGGTGTAGCTCGTGACATCACCTGAAGCCGAGGTCCAAGCGAGCGAGACGTTGGTGCCGGTGCTATCCACCTTTACGGAAAGTTCGGTGGGAGCCGAAGGCGTATTGCTGACCATGGCGGTAGCGATTGCAGACATGCCGCCATGCGGATAGGTCGCCTGAATGGAGTATTTTGTGGAACTCAAACTGAAGCTGCCGGTATGGATGGCGTTGGTGTCGGTGAAAGAAGTCTCATTGGTTCCCAGCACGGCAATTTGAGAATACGAGCCGCCATTGTTATCGCTCCGTCGAAGCACAAAGCTGTTGAAGCTTCCGGCCAAAGGATTCCATGACAACCATACATTTGTCCCCGTCGAGTTCAGATATGCATAAAATCCGCCGGGGGCAGGCGTGCCACCGGAAGAAACCCAAACCTTGCCTTGGGAATAACTGCCATCGGCAAATACGGCTGCCACACGATATGCGTCATAGGTTGCGCCCACAACCTCAAAGGCAGCCGTGTTGCCATCAACCATGCCCAGCGATACATAATGATACCCGCCGAGATCATAATCATAGGTTCCACCAAAGATGAGGTAATTTATCACCGAGCCGGAAGCCGGATTCCAGATCAGATAAAGGTTCGTGCCGGTGGCATCTTTGTAACCATAAAACATCGGCGGGCCGGCGTCAGCCGTGGGAGAGCCAATGCTGATATTGGCCACACTCGGATTGCTGCCTTCACCATAGTTGTTATATGGAAAAACGGGTGTCTGGCCGCCACCGGGATACCCCGCCGACACGGCGTAAAGATCGCTCCAATTGGTGGCATACTGGATGGCATTGGAAACCACGAATGAAGTCGCGTTGGATCCCACTTGTGCAATGGGCGTGCTTGTATAGTTATTGCTGGCCGCGTTGTAGACGACCCGTTCAATTATATAGTTGGTGGGAGGCCAAGGTGGAGGCGTCCAGGTCAGCGTCACATTGTTTGAGGATGTGTCCACATAAACCGCAACGGTGGGCAAGCTGTAATTGGTGAAAAAAAATGTGTCTGCATAATATGCATAGTCGGCATACCACAAGTTGGAGGCCGTTGTGGAGCCGTCTGCATAGACCGCTTGCAGAGCATATTCATCATACTGCCAATACGACCATGAGAAAATGGTATGCTGGCCGATGATTTCACCCCGATCCACATAAAAGGTCGTGTTGGAACTGACGATGATATTGGTGGTATGGAGATCCCAATTGTCGTCATAAGTGCTCTTTTGGATGAGGTAATAGAGCACCGGCCCCGGCGAGGGACTCCATTCCAGAACCATGTTTGTGCCGGTCGCATCCGGGCAGCCAAAAAATACTGCCGGTGCATTTGGGTTGTAATAATTGTTGGGATTAATTCCCAACTGGAATTTCTGCCAGTTGTTTAATCCGTCACCAGCGACAATGGTGCTGGCATCCACATTGGTGGTCTGCCCGAAATGTTTCAACCACCACCAATCCGGGATGCCGGTGCCGGTCGTGTCCTGCCAACTGCGGATGCGCAGAAACAAATTGCTGCTGGTGCTGGCCGGCACGCTAGACGGCGACCAGTTGGCCAGTTCTGAACCGTTGAAGAAGCCGTAGGAAATCCAATCGCCTTGGATCAAATCCGAACGGCCTTGAATCTCATATAAAATGTTCGGCTGTGTGTTAGAAACAATGCCGTTCAAGCAATTGGAGACGATGGTTTGCTGGATGATGCAGAGATTGGCGCCATAGTCAGCGTTATATGGCTGGTTGTTCGGCGTATTTGTTGATGTGTTGCCGCCGCCGGTATCGCCTCCGCCTGGAAACATGCCTCCGCTGTCCGTCGTATGTGTCCCGCCTGTCCCCACAGTCAGTGTGAGATTTGGATTTTCATAGTTAAAATCATCAGCGATGTCCGTGGGATCGAGCTGATAGTTGTAGATTTCAAGAGCATCCATCTGCCCGTGAATTTGATCATTCCCGGTCTTGTCGCTGCCGACAAAGAAGCCGTTGGTCAGTACACTGGCATTCGGCACATACAACACACCATCGCCACTTGCCGCCAATTCACCGTCAATATACAACGCCGTGTTCGTAACGGAATAGGTGAGCGAGATCAAATGCCATGTGCTTGAATCCCACGAAATCGGTGCACTCAAATAATTGGTGCCCTGACCGTCGTCCTGGCTGGAAAAGGTGATGCTTGTGCCGTCGCTGTTCAGGTAGAGCGACCACCAGCCCAAGCTGGCATCGTTCGTCCATGTGCCCACGTCGATGAACCGGCCATAGTCTCTGGGGCCGATGCCGTTCTGATTGGTGTCGTTGCTCAACCAGTTGGGCAGGAACCAGAATCGGACCGTGCCTTGGGTACACATGAGGTTGGTGTGATTATTATTCTCAATGACATGATACTGAAGCCAAGCCGCATTCGTGCTATCCACCTGTAAAGCGGTTCCCGACCAGTCCTCCACCTGATCAATGTTGGTGAAGCTAATTGGCAATACATGCCATGCGCCCCGCCAAGTGTTCGTGTCGAATTCCCAAACATTCAGCAATCGGCCCGGTGGCGGTGTTGGCAGAGGTGGCCCACCTTGAGCAAAACTGTCGATGGAAAATAAAAGACCCGCGATAACAAGTGCGAGGTTCAATGCACGTTTAAGCGTGCGGGGGAAATATTTCCCTCCATGATTGGTTTTCATAATTCAGACCATTTTATCCACTTAAGAAACCCTTTTGCAAAGACAGGCGGAAATTAGTAATCAGATTTAAAGTTCGCAAGGATATTTTTAAGTTCACCCGTGGGACCAAATAACGGGCGGTTCGCGCTTTTGAAATCGGTCTGCAATTTGAACGCTCCTCTTTTTCGGTTGAGTGCGGAGTTGCTTTGGCGGGGAACAGGACCAGGGGCGTCGGAATGAGTAGCCTTTGAAAATCAAGCCCAACGAACTGTTGGTCGGCGAACGGTGTTAAACCGCAATGGTCTTTTTATCCGTGAGATTGAAGAGATCGAGGGAAAGAGGGTCCATTATCATGACCAGTTTTCGAGTTGGTCGTGCTTTGATACTTCGTTTGTCCATGCTTGCCCCACGGTGGCCACGCCGGCTGACGAGGTGCGGGTAGCAAAACTAAATTACTGAAAGCAGGAAGCAGTGAAAGCAAAAAAGGCCACCCCAATCAAGGAGTGGCCTTCATTATTTCAATCAAATCACTTCTTGCCAGCTTTCTTCGCAGCCCATCTCGCCTTAGCCGCAGCACTGATCTTGGCTTTGGCAGCGGCACTCATCACGAACTTCTTCTTCGCAGGTTTAGCGGCAACCATAGCTTTAACGGCAGCTTTAGGACTGGTTTTGGCGGCATTGATTTTAGCCCAACGAAGTTTGGCAGCGGCAGAAACAGCAGCACGACCAGCAGCACTCATTCCTCGTTTCTTAGCAGGTTTAGCAGCTTTGACTACTGGAGCTGATGAACCGAGCAGACCATTCAGTTCTTTGGTCAATGCTTCGATGTGGTCTTTAATGTTTGCGGCTTTGATGAGTTGAGCCGATGTCAGACTTAATAGATTACTCATAGTGGTTATTATTAAAGCATCTCTTGATATAGAAAGGAAGGGGAAAAATGCGGGCTATCCTTAAGTTTCAGTCCGCTAGTCTAATGTCCCGAACCCGAATCATGACCGGTGTTTTGTGGTGAACGGTAAATCCTTGGGTCAGTTCTCCAGTCACCTCCACCCTCTTGTCCAGAAACTGTTGATAAGCTTTGTAATCGCCCTTCAAGTAAATATTTAGGTTGAGTTGAAGGTCGCGCACATTCAGTTGCGGCTTGTTTTCGTCTGGCGCTGGATATTCTGGGTCTTTGGCTACATCAATCGAGGCGTCTAATTTTAAAATCCAATAATCTTCAGG
>CAILXE010000425.1 GCA_903838095.1 uncultured Chlorobiaceae bacterium | reverse complement strand
CTGATAATCTGCATGGATGTGCGGCATATTATGTTTCTCGGTATCCCCAAAAAACATCCAGATAAGAATCCCGTAAAACATTGAAACCGTTGACATTACTCACTTTACTTTCTCTTGCTGAGTTTTTGATATACACAACACAAAGTTCAGCCGTGTTAATCGGCTGCAACTGATGGTTAGGTGTTGTTTATTTTTTTATGTTTCTGGTCTTGAAGACTTTAATCTGTTTTGCTTCTTTCAATTTCTCATCCATAGTTATCAACGTCAGGTTATATTCCCACGCAGTCGCGGCAATAAACCTGTCCGCAGGGTCATGATGCGGCAACTCAATAAGTCTGCTTCTGACCGCAACCGCATGAGATAAAAGAGCTTCTTTCACAGGACTGCGTCTCAGGGCTTCCTTTACCCATTCTGCCGGAGACGGCATCAACACGACTCTCTGTTTCTCGGCAAGAATCATTGTTTCCCATATCGTAATCGGAGAGATAAAAAGCTCGTTCCTGTCATTTTCAAGCACTTCCGATATACTACGGTGAAGTCTGTGCGTTTCCAGAAGACTCCACAGCCAGATATGGGTATCCAAAAGAAATTTCATTGTGCCAGAACTTCCCATACAGACACATCTTCGGCAGGAGAGATAATATCGCCGACAATCCGACCCGTTCCTGCCATACATCCGAGCCATGATTTCTTTTCGGACAATGAGAGAGGAACGATTTTTGCCAGGAATTTTCCCTTTCTGCTTATAAGAACGGATTCATCCGACTGATTCACCTTTTCCAGAATCGCATTGCAATTTTTCTGAAAGCGAGAAATACTTATAATTTCCATTATTTCCTCTGAGTTCAAAGTAATGATTACAATAAACAGAAAACCCCGGAAAACTATCACTATACCTTGAAGAAAAAATTTTCCGGGAGTGATTAAATCTGCCTTGATATTCCCCGATAATTTTACATAATCCCGAATACCGGTTTGACCGTGCTTTTGAGTATATACAGATCAGCTTAAATCAGAACCACAGTTTACACGTTAAAAATAAGAAATTTACGGCCTATGGGAAATATTCCCGCAAAAACAGTGTGCCCCCTTTACTCCTGAACGTCCTTCATCACCACCCAACATGGCACGCTCAAGTACAACAGCCCTGCATATTGTAAGAACCTCCGACCGGTTTTTCCTGGTTTCCTTGCTGACTGGTTTGTGGAAAAACTCTTCGGGATTGATCCAATGTTAGAACCTTTTTTTCTTAATCTTCACGCGCCTTGAAATTGTAACCCGGCTTGATAAACTCAATCACATCAACGGTTTCCCTGATATTGTCAAGAATCAGATCCATCGGTTTGTATGCGCCCGGAGCCTCATCCAGAGTTTCAGCACAGGCTGTGGTCGTGTAAACACCCGCCGCCTTCATTTGTTTCGTGAACCCGTCAAGGCTCAACGTCTTTTTTGCCTGTGTCCGGCTCAGAATACGGCGCCCGCGCCATGCGGGGCTGAATTGTTATACTTCTGCGAACCCTTGCCGACACACAAGGCTATACCGTCTGCCATGTTGAATGGAATGATCACCTTTTCGCCAGACCTGGCCGAGGTTGCCCCTTTGCGGATCACGTGATCATCGCCAATAAAATTATGAACGGATTCAATCAATTCGATTGGTTCAGCTTGCAGATACATGGAAAGACGACGCATCATCTCCTTGCGGTTTTCAGAAGCAAACCGTTGCGCAACTGCCATGCCATGCAAGTAATTCACCCCATCGTCACTATCCGTCGGCATAAATTCAAGCTCTTTGTACTGATCACGGATAAAATAGCGTTCAAGTCCCTCCTTTGCCCTCTTTTGATAGAAGGTAGCAACACACTTTCCGAAGTTCCGACTGCCAGAATGAACAGT
>CAILXE010000424.1 GCA_903838095.1 uncultured Chlorobiaceae bacterium | reverse complement strand
TCATCCGTAACTTCTTTAATGATTTGTGTTATCTTTATGCCGAAGCAACCTTGGCAGTTGTGATTTATAACGGTTACAGAAGTTGGCTTCCCAAAAAGGCAATACACCACAAAAGAAGTTTATCCCTGCATGAACTTTCCTTTCCATGATTCACTGATTCAGGAAGAGGCAAGGTATTAAATTTTCAGGGATTCATTGTAAAGGTCATACGGTTCAATGCAGACGTTTTTTCCTTCTGATCCATTTATCGCATTGCGGCCATCATTTTATGTCAATACGGTTGTTTTAATTGGCATAATGATACTCTATCCGCTTGCAGGCGCTTTGCTGTTTTCCCTGATTGGAGATTTCAGTCCTGAGGGCATGACAGCAATGCATCCCGACAAGAGTATGCTTTCATTATTTCGCCTGATTCAATCAGTGGGGCAGATTATTACTCTTGCTCTTCCGGTTATGCTGCTTGCTGCCTTGCATACGGGCCAGAAAAATCCGTTTTCTTTTGGGAGTCTGGCTTTTTTGGGCATTGTTAAAAGGGTGGATGTCGGTGCCGTTGCTGTTGCCGTGAGTGGAATTTTTTTGCTGCAACCGCTGTTGTATACCGTTACTTCACTTCAGGATATGTATCTCTGGCCTGCCCTTGGCCAGGCAGGCGCTGAAGTAGTGCATCAGCGTGAGGTAATGGATTCATTTATCAAAGAGCTTGCGCTGGTGCGCAGCTTTCCCGAGTTTTTGTCAGTATCCTTTGTTTTTGTACTAACCCCCGCAGTGTGTGAAGAGCTTTTTTTCAGGGGTTATATTCAGCAGAATTATACTCGTGCGATGTCGACGGGCGGGGCTGTTTTCTTGACAGGATTTGTTTTTGCTTTTTTCCATTTGAGTGCGGCAAATCTTCTGCCGCTTGCTTTGCTTGGGTGGTATATTGGCTATATTTACAGCAAAACAGGTAATATTGCTGTTCCTTTTTTTGTTCATCTTGCGAACAATCTTGCCGCACTGTTGTTGCTTCTGTTTTCAGGGAAATGCGATGTGATGTCGGGATCTCATCCTGAGTATTTGGTCAATACTCCGTTGTGGTGGTTTTTTGTGGCGGGTAGTTCATTCCTGTTTGTTAAGGTTTTTCTGCATTTTTCGACAGCCTCTTTTCATGAGGGATGAAGGTCAGAGGGGCAGAAAAGCTGATGATACGTCTGATGAGGCCTTTAAAACATGATATATGGGCAAGCTTTTGAGTGTTAATTTATTGCAGAGGATTATTGTCGCTTTTGCCGGTATTCCCCTCCTGTTATGGCTGATCAAGGTTGGCGGGGTATGGTTTTTCTGTTTTTTTTTGTTGTTGGCACTGCTCGCTGTGTTTGAATTTCATCGTCTTGCCCGCCACAAGGCCCATCCCCCTGCGCTTTGGCTTATCTTGTTGATAACCCTCTTGTTTCAGATGAACTTTTATCTGCACCTGGCTGAAGTATGGGAACTTTTGCTTGCAGTGGTGCTTGTTCTTCTGGTGATGGAGCTTTTTTTGAAAGAGGGCTCTCCTCTCCTTAATCTTGGCGCGATGCTTCCCGGCTTGCTCTATGTCAATCTCTCTTTTGGTTCTCTGTTAAGACTGCGCCTTGAGACAACAGACGGAACTGGAGAACTCATGGTTTTTCTTATGTTTTTTTGCGTCTGGTCTGCTGATATTTTCGCCTATTTTGGTGGAAGTACATTGGGTGGAAAATTTATACATCGCAAATTGTTTGAGCGGTTGAGTCCCCATAAAACATGGGAAGGCTTTTTGTCTGGTCTGGCCGGAAGTGTTGCTGCATCAGTCATTTATGGAAATTTTGTTCCTCAACTGCCTTTAACAACGGTGCTCCTGACCGGATTGCTTATCGGTTTGGCAAGTCCCGCCGGTGACCTTATTGAGTCTATGTTAAAGAGAGATGCAGGGGTCAAGGACTCATCTGCTCTGATTCCTGGTCACGGAGGTGTGCTTGACAGATTTGACACCATCATGTTTGTCTCGCCATTTATTTACTTTATTACCTTTCATCTCTGAATTGATCACAAGAGTGAAGGCGTTTAAAGGTATCGAATCCTGAATGTTTTTTATATTGCATTTTTAAACCCATAATGCTGAGATCATTTGTTCACAGGCAGGGGTTTTAACCGTAAGAGGTTGGCATAATGAAAATTGAAGGCCTTCTTTCCGAAAAATATATTGACTTGAATCTTGAGCTTACCCTGAAAAGCCAGGTGATTGAAAAAATGCTTGCCATTGTAGGAGGTCATCCGGGAGTAAAGGATATCATGAAGCTTCGGGAAGATGTTCTCAAGCGAGAACAGGATATGTCAACGGGTATCGGCAAGGCATTAGCTCTTCCACATGCCAAGAGTTCTGGTGTCAGCCAGCCGGTTATGGCTTTTGCAACGTTGCAGACCGAACTTGATTTTGATTCGATTGATAATCAGCCGGTCAGGATTGTGTTTCTTCTGGCAACGCCCGAAGAGATGCTTGCAGAGCATTTGAAGCTTCTCGGGCGGATTACGAGGCTTGCCGGCAAAGAGGACGTTCGCCAGAAGCTGGTGCGCGCCACATCGCCTCGAGAGATTATTGAGCTTTTCAGAGAAGAGGAAAAGGATTTTCCGGAGATATAGTTTATATGTCGCAGTACCAGGCAGTAAAGGGCACAAAAGATATTTTTCCTGAAGAGTCCGCGCAGTGGAAGTATGTTGAGAGTGTTGTTCACACCGTTGCTTCGTTGTATGGATTCAATGAGATAAGGATTCCGGTTTTTGAATATACCGAGCTTTTTCAGAGAGGTATAGGTTCAACCACAGATATTGTCGGCAAAGAGATGTTCTCTTTTCAGCCTGATCCTCAGGGTCGTTCGGTGACGTTACGACCGGAGATGACTGCCGGGGTGATGAGAGCCGTGCTTCAGCATAACCTGTTTTCTTCGGCTCCTGTTCACAAGCTCTATTATATTGGTGAACTTTTCCGCAAGGAGAGGCCGCAGGCCGGTCGGCAGCGTCAGTTCTCGCAATTCGGAGCCGAGCTTCTTGGTGTCTCTTCACCTGCGGCAGTGGCCGAGGTTATAACGCTGATGATGCATGTTTTTGAGTCGCTTGGCTTAAAGGGTTTGAAGCTCAGGATCAATACTCTTGGCAATACCGAAGAGCGGTTTCGCTATCGTGAAGCTTTGCAGGCTTATTTTGCTCCGTTTAACGAAATTCTTGACGATGCATCAAAAGATCGGCTCGAAAAAAATCCGCTCAGAATCCTTGATTCAAAAAATCCGGCACTGAAAGAGCTGATTGCTGGCGCTCCCCGGTTGTATGATTTCCTTAATGATGCATCGCTGCAGGATTTTGAGAAAGTGCTATTCTATCTGTCAGAGCGGAATATTGCTTATGAAATTGATCATCGCCTTGTTCGGGGACTTGACTATTATTGCCATACCGCCTTTGAAGTGACCAGCTCTGAGCTTGGCGCCCAGGATGCCATAGGAGGAGGCGGGCGTTATGATGGCCTTGCCCGGGAGCTTGGCAGCTCTTCGGATGTCCCGGCATCAGGTTTTGCGGTAGGGATGGAGAGGTTGTTGATAATCATGGAAAAACAGGGTCTTTTAGCCTCTTTAAACCATCCTGTGCCGGTTGTCTTTGTTGTTGTTCAGCAGCAGGAGCTGGCGGACCATGCGCTGGCCATAGCCTGCCGATTGCGCAAGGCAGGTATCAGCACAGAAATGGACTTGGCGGCAAGAAGCATGAAAGCACAGATGAGAGAGGCAAACAGGATGAACGCTGCCTATGCTTTATTTATTGGGGCCAATGAATATACAACAGGCAGTTATTCGCTGAAAAATCTGGCAAGTTCCGAACAGAAAATATTTTCACTGGAGGCATTGCTTGAGTTTCTGCATGAATCCGCAACGAAAGAGGTTGTTGACTGATGACGATCAAACGCCATAATGTGACGCTCTATGGCAAAAAGGAGTGTTGCCTGTGTGATGAGGCTTTAGAAATCCTGCAAAAAGTCCAGGCTTCAGTGCCGTTTGATTTTGAAAAAGTTGATATTTCCGATAACCCTGAACAGCTTGCCGCATTCGGCTTGCACATTCCAGTCATTTTTGTTGATGGCGTTCAGGTTTTCAAATACCGCGTCAACGAAAACCGTTTCAGGGCATTGCTGAAGACGCAGTAAATCTTTGCAGCCAGGAGCCGGCG
>CAILXE010000423.1 GCA_903838095.1 uncultured Chlorobiaceae bacterium | reverse complement strand
GCAACAGCGGAGCATAAACGATATATGAGTGTCCGACAACCCAGCCAACATCGCTGGCGGCCCAGAATACCTCTCCAGGTTCAACATTATAGACATTCTTCATCGACCATTGCAGTGCCACCAGGTGGCCGCCGTGATCGCGAACAATACCTTTTGGCTGGCCAGTGGTTCCGGAGGTGTAGAGAATGTAGAGGGGATCAGAAGATTCGACAGGGACACATTGTGCAGGTTCAGCGCCAAGGAGAGACTGGTTCCAGGTGAGGTCACGCTCCTCATTGAGATCGGCCTTCAACTGGTCACGCTGCTTGATGATACAGATTTCAGGCTTGAAGTGGGCCAGTTCAATTGCAAAGTCAAGCAACCTCTTGTAATCAATAATTTTGCTGTGCTCAATGCCACATGAGGCGGAAATGATAACTTTCGGTTTACAGTCGTCAATTCTTATGGCAAGTTCGTGAGAGGCAAATCCTCCGAAAACCACCGAGTGAATGGCACCAATCCTTGCACAGGCAAGCATGGCGACCATAGCTTCAGGAATCATCGGCATATAGATAATAACGCGATCACCCTTGCGGACACCTCTCGACTGCAATGCTCCAGCGAAGAGCGCTACAATATCACGAAATTCCCGATAGGTATAGCGCTGTTTGGTGCCTGTTACCGGACTGTCGTAGATAACAGCCAACTGGTTGCCGCGTCCTTCATCAACATGACGGTCAAGTGCGTTATAGCAGGTGTTTGTCATTCCTCCAGCAAACCATCGATAAAATGGCGGGTTGTTGGTATCAAGCACCTTGTTCCATTTTTTGTACCAGTGAAGCTTTTCAGCAGCTTCTCCCCAGAATGCTTCCGGGTTCTCAATTGAGTGTTGATAAACAGTGTTAAAAGACTGCGGCATACGAATGGACCCCCTGAAAAAATGTTAATAAAAAAATAAGGGAGGACGGATAATAAAAAAAAGAACGGACAACGGCTGTTATCTGTTGAAACAGAATGTTAACAAAAAATACGCAGTAGAACAACGAACATTTATGATGGAAGCGGCTTAAGCTGACCGAAAAGTTTAAAAAATTCTTCTGTCAGGAGTGTTTCTGCCCTCAGTGTAAGCGTCCGGCTTTCAACGGATTCAAGGTTATAGCTCTCTTTAAGATTATTAAGCAATGTTTTGCGGCGCTGATGAAACGCAGTGCGCACAAAACGTCGGAACCCGTCAGCATCCTCCACCGGATCATCTTTTTTTGGCGTTATTCTGATAACGGCACTGTCAACGTTCGGTTGTGGGCGAAAAACCTTCCGGCCAACCTTGAAAAGGTAGTCGATCTCAAAAAACGACTGCATCTGGACTGCAAGAATACCATACTCTTTCGTGCCGGGTTTTGCCACAATTCTCATGGCAACTTCATGCTGCATCATCAGTGTTGCGGAGAGCAGACAGTGGCGGTGTTCAAGAAGTCTGAAAAGAATGGGAGTGGTGATGGAGTAGGGTATATTTCCAAGTATTCTGAGCGGTTTTTCTCTGGCAAGTGATTCAAGGTTAGTTTCGAGAAAATCGCCTTCCAGAAGGTTCAGTTGCGGGTACTCGCCCCTTATGAATTGAGCAAGTTTCCGATCTTTTTCAACGACAGTAAATACAGGATTGCAGGCCATGATCTCTTTCGTCAAGGAACCGAACCCCGGGCCTATTTCCAGAATATTATCCTCAGGGCCAGCTCCTGATGCAATGACTATTTTTCTTGTGATATTGCGGTCGGTCAGAAAGTTTTGACCTAATTTTTTTTTCACCGCGATTTCAGTATGCTTATATTGAACGTTTGTCATGAGAACTGGAATTATTTCAGTACCATAGCCGG
>CAILXE010000422.1 GCA_903838095.1 uncultured Chlorobiaceae bacterium | reverse complement strand
TCAACTGATCGAGCCAGGAGCCGACTCCGTGCGCCCGCCCCGGAAGGGTTCTGATAATAACGGTGGTTTCATTGGCGTTGACGGCAAGCACTTCAATGCCTACAAGGCCCTTG
This sequence comes from uncultured Chlorobiaceae bacterium, assembly GCA_903838095.1. GTDB lineage: Bacteria > Bacteroidota > Chlorobiia > Chlorobiales > Chlorobiaceae > Chlorobium. Next base: position 2,222 of record CAILXE010000422.1, on the reverse strand, counting down.
ATAATCTTCTCGGTGTTCTCATCAGGAACCACCATTCTGAAGCTTCCGTTTATTCTGGCACGGGTAATGCCAAGTTCAGCGCAGTCACGAGAGAGGGTAGCCTGTGCCACCATCATACCTGAATCTCTGAGAAGCAGCAGAAGATCGTGCTGATGTTCAACGGTATGCTGTCGAAGAATTTCTTTGATTTTCAGTTGTCGAGCATGCTTGTTCATGACACATCCATCCTTCAGGCCTTGATTTTTTTCGCAGCATTCAGCAGGCGGTGGGTCAGGTGAAATTTCCTGTACTCTTCATGGTTGAGTAATTTGACCAGAAGCGCTTTCTGTACGTGGAGGCGGTTTTCGGCCTGATCAAGGATGATGGATTGTGGGCCGTCCATCACCTCAGAGCTAATCTCCTCACCACGGTGTGCAGGCATGCAGTGCATGACAACCGCTTCTGGTTTTGCCTCAGCAAGCAAAGCGCTGTTAATTTGAAATGGTTTGAAAATCCTGAGCCGTTCTGCAATCTCCCCCTCCTGCCCCATGCTGGTCCAGACATCGGTATAGAGGACATCGGCGTTGGCGACCGCCTCTTTTGGATCATGCACAATCTCAATCTTGCTGATCCCTTTTGCCCTTGCAGCATTCAGCAGCTCATGATTTGGCATATATCCTTTCGGGCAGGCAAGGACAAAATGGAAGGGGAGAAGTCCGGCCAGTTCAATCCATGAATTGGCAACATTGTTGCCGTCACCTACAAAAACAATCTTCATTCCCTCCTTCCAGATTGATTTTTCGTAGAGAGTAAATGCATCGGCAAGGACCTGGCATGGATGCGACAGATCGGTCAACGCATTGATGACCGGAATTGATGCGTGTTCCGAAAGGCCTTCGATGACGGCATGGTCATGCAGACGAGCGACGATGGCATCATTGTACCGTGAAAGCAGTTTGGCGATATCTTCCACCGATTCTCGAGACCCGAGACCGATTGACTGACCATCAAGGTTTATGGCATATCCTCCAAGCTCATGAATGCCAAGTTCAAAGGAGACTCTTGTTCTGAGCGACGGTTTGCTGAAAATCATGGCGACGGTTTTGTCGCGCAAAGGCAGAAAACCTTTTTCAGCAGCATTTCCTTTTCTCTTTTTCTTGACAAAGAGGGAGTAATCAAATAACTCAATAATCTTGTTGGCATCAAGCGTTGAAAAGCCGAGAAAATCACGTTTTGCTGTGGCTGTATTGGTTTGAACGACTTCCATTCCTTTACCTGTTTAAGGGTTGATCACTCTCCTGCTCTCCAATAAACTGGGTGCCGACCCCTTCATGCGTGAATATTTCAAGCAAGAGAGAGTGTGTTGATTTTCCGTCAATAAGATGAATTTTCCCGACTCCTCCGTCAAGGGTATTGAATGCGGAAAGCACTTTCGGAATCATTCCGCCAGAAATAATCCCCTGTTCAATAAAGTCAGCGGCTTCAGCCTTGCAGATGGTTTTGAGGATTCTTTTGCCGACATGAATTCCTTCGACATCACTGACGTAGATGAGCTTTTCAGCTTTCAGGGCAATAGCGATACTGCTTGCCGCATCATCAGCATTGATATTGTAGATGTTGCCTTTGTCATCAAAGCCGATCGGAGCAATGACAGGAATAAGTCCTGCCTGACAGAGAAGGTCAATATAATCGGTGTTGATCTGCTCAACTTCTCCGACAAGCCCAAGAATCTCAGCATTCGGGTGGGGAAGTGCTTTGACGGTATCGGCATCAAGACCGCTGACACCGACTGCTTTACCTCCATGCTGGCTGATGAGTTGAACAATATCCTGGTTGACTTTTCCGGCAAGGGTCATCTGGATTACGGAGACCATCTCCTTGTCAGTGACTCGCCGCCCTTGAAGAAAAAGAGACGTCAGCCCAAGTTTTTCAGCAGTTTTTGTTATGGCGTCACCTCCGCCATGCACAAGAACAATCTTTATGCCAACTTTGCGAAGAAGGGTAACATTCTGGGCAAACATGTTTTTAAGGCAGGCATCCTTCATTGCTGCACCGCCATATTTAATCACAAAGGTTTTTCCTTCGAACTGGCGGATATAGGGTAATGCTTCAATAAGCACCTGCCCGATAGCTGCCTGAGGGGCTTTTCTTGCTGATTTTAGTTCACTGCACTCTGCATGGTCCATTGCGGGGAAATTGCTCTTTAAAAGGTTTATGGAAGTATCAGCTTCTGTAGCTTCCGT
>CAILXE010000421.1 GCA_903838095.1 uncultured Chlorobiaceae bacterium | reverse complement strand
CTGCGCAGGTGTAATACTGATACTTGTCACGAAGTGTTTCAGGCATTGGGATGTAGTTGATAACTGGTTGCTTTCCAAGAGCATCAAAAGTTGCTGTGGCCAAATCCTTAAAGCTTCTTGCGGTTCCACTACCGATATTAAAAAGCCCTGCAACAGAAGGGTTCTCAAGAAGCCATGCCATGATTCTGGTGCAATCCCTGACAAAAACAAAATCTCTGAGTTGCTCGCCGTCCCTGAAGTCAGTTCTGTGCGACTGAAAGAGTTTTACTGATCCGTTATCCTGAATCTGATGAAATGCCTTCAGGACAACGCTGCTCATATCGCCCTTGTGATACTCGTTCGGGCCGTAAACATTGAAGAATTTCAGGCCGGCAGCATGGTCAAGAAGATGATTCTTTATTGCCCAGAGATCAAAAAGATGCTTTGAATACCCATACATGTTGAGAGGGCGAAGAGCATGAAGGTCAGTCATGTCATCACTGTATCCATTCGATCCATTTCCGTATGTAGCTGCGCTTGAAGCGTAAACAAGTCGGATATCATGAGCCATACAGAATGAGGCGACTCTTTTTGAGTAGCCATAATTGTTGGTCAGAAGGTGATCGGCATCAGTTTCAGTGGTTGAACTGTTGGCCCCAATATGGAAGATCGCCGAAATTTTCCCGAGCGCCCCTTTCTCAAGGATGTCGGGAAAAAGGTCAATAGGAATAACGTCAGCAAACTTAAGTCCAGAGAGATTGCGCCACTTTTCGGTTGTAGTTGAGCCGAGATCATCAACAATGATGACATCATTTTCACCCTTGCGGTTAAGCTCCCAAAGCATTGCGCTGCCAATAAATCCAGCACCGCCGGTGATAATAATCATGGAATAGATAAGAGTAAAGTTAGCCGTCGAAGAGCTCAATATAAAGAGGAGTGTATAAAATCAAAAGGCCACCGTTGACTATAAGTGGCCTTTCAAAAAAAGATGCTTTTTCAGGCAGAGGCTTTGAGCGGATTGGTATTGACTAATAGTTTTCTTCCCCAGAACAACCATAATCTTATGGTGTCAAGCGGTTTGCCGACAATCTCTGAAATCTGTTGGTGTTGCAGGCCGGATATTTCGCTCAATAATACAGAGAGCTTTATATCTGCGGCCCACTGCTTCATTGAATTCATCGGCTCAATTTCTCTGTTGCATTCTTTTTCGCTGATACAGAAATCAGAGTATTGTCCAAATTGTTCAACGTAGCACCTTCTGAAAGATTTCAGCAGCTCTGTTTCTCTTGTTATAGTTTTTGCAGACAGGTAAGTTTTGTTGACAATTTCCTGAGAAACAGCCTCATTTCCAGTCATCCACCAGGCAAGGCTGAATATATCATCGAGAAGATCAAGAGGTGTTTTATGGTTACTTTTCATTTTTCCTCCATAATATTGGATTTATTTTGTCCTGTTTTAATTTATAAAAAAATTGAGGATTGTCCAGAATATTTTCATGAATTGTCAGAAAAAGATGCTTTTTTAATAAAAAAATGGCAGGTCTTGCCGGTGAATTTGTCCGGCATAAGCGTTTCATCCTAACATTGACAGGCGTCCAATGAAAAGAGATATGAGAAGCCTTCTGAATCCCGCATTGCAAAATATTGCGACGTACAAGGTTGAGGGCGGTCAGTACGCAGAGATAAAGCTGAATCAGAATGAGAGTCCCTTTGATGTGCCGATGTGGCTCAAAGAGGAAATTATACAAGAGTTTATCAAGGAATCATGGAACCGTTATCCCGATATTCTTCCATATCGTGGAATGAAAGCCTATGCTGAATTTCTGGGTATTTCGCCTGATTCAGTCATGATGAGCAACGGTTCCAACGAAATGCTCTATACGATATTTCTTGCATGTCTCGGTCCAGGTCGTAAAATCCTTATTCCTGATCCTTCATTTTCGCTCTACGAAAAAATAGCATTGCTGTTACAGTCCCGGATTGTCAGTGTTCCTATGCTTCCAGATCTTGAGTTTGATACAGAGTCAATTCTTCGTAAAGCACATGACGAGGAGGTTGATCTCATCGTTCTTTCAACTCCAAACAATCCTACCTCGAAATCGCTCTCTTTTGAAGAGGTACGTCTGATTGCGGAATCATCTGATGCGATTGTTCTTGTTGATGAAGCCTATATTGAGTTTTCAAGGCAGCGCTCCATTCTTGAGCTTATTGATACTCTTCCCAACCTTGTAGTGCTTCGTACCATGTCCAAAGCACTTGCCCTCGCCGGGATCCGGATTGGTTTTGCTCTTTCGAATCCTTTGCTGATGGCTGAGCTTGCAAAGCCGAAAATACCGTTTGCCTCCAGCAGGCTTGCGGAGATAACCCTTACCAGGGTGTTGGCAAATTACTCGCTGGTTACAGATGCGGTTTCGTTTATTCTTCATGAACGAGAGAAGCTCTCTACGGCACTCTCATCCATACAGGGTATTGAGTTGATGGAAAGCGATACCAATTTTCTCATTATCAGAGTCAGCGATGCCTCTGCTGTTTTTAAACATCTCTGTCATGAGGGTATTCTGGTGCGAAATGTTTCCGGTTATCATCTTATGGAGAACTGTCTGAGATTCAATGTGGGCCTTGTTGAGGAAAATCAACGCCTCATTGAAAAACTCTGCGCCTTATAGACGAGTATGCCTGAGTTCAGAAAGTTACATGGAACAGAGATGAATCGGCAGAGTGCGGAACAGTATGTGGCTGCACCGAAACATCCGATTATGCTGATGTTGCATAATATCCGCAGTATGTGGAATGTTGGCGCCATGTTTCGAACGGCAGATGCTGCCGGGATTGAAAAAATAATACTTTCCGGTTATACGGCAACTCCACCAAGAAAAGAGATTGCCAAAACAGCGCTGGGAGCCCAGGAAACTGTTTTATGGGAGTATCATGCAGATCCTCTTGAGGTCCTTGGAAGGATGAAGCAAGATGGAGTCAGAATCTGTGGACTTGAGATCGCAGCCGGAAGTCGTCCTTATACAGCGTTGCATTCCTGCGATTTTCCACTCTGCATTGTCGTTGGAAACGAGGTTGACGGTCTTGAGAATGAGCTGTTGCAATGCTGTGATGATGTGCTCGAAATTACTCAGTACGGCACCAAGCATTCCTTGAATGT
>CAILXE010000420.1 GCA_903838095.1 uncultured Chlorobiaceae bacterium | reverse complement strand
CTATCTTGACCCGGCCAAATAAATTGTACTTCGTGTCATAATTCAGATTGTCATCTATACTTAACGATTGTCCCTTGTAGCCTATGTCACCGGATGGCGCCTGTCCCCACATTCCCACTGCGGCCTCAACTCCCAGTGCAGAGGCGTTCATCGGAGCCAAAAATATTAAAACTGAAATAAGAACTCCCCACAAATAACCGAATTTTCTCATAATTACTCCTTTTTTAATTTAGTCTAATTATTTTTTTTCGAGTAGACCGGTTTCTCCCGATATTTAGGTTGATGTTTGTTTTCACCGCGTACTGCCCGGTTTCCAGGCGGGGTCATATTATCTCAACTATACATCCGTTGGCTCCAGCCACCAAAATACTGGTCAATGGATATCATATTTATCGTCGAAACAATATGATTTATTTTTGGTTGAAATCAAGCATATTTACCGAGGTTGACGATGTGTGTAGTACAAGGAATGACTGCCTCAACTGGATAAATCTTTATTTGTATGCCGATCCTCTCCATTCGACAGTCTTGATCCACACAATCTCTTGAGCATCGTCGATCTCGTAAAGGATACGCAAATCGCCCATGCGGAAACGATGCATGTGCTTGAGATCCCCCTTTAACTTCTTTATATGACCACCGAGGCTGGGATTCCGTGCAATTACATCCATGGCGTCCGCTAGTCGTTCCTTCAAAGCATTATCGGCCTTTCGGTAGAATTTGACTACGTTCCTATGAAGAATGATCTTATGCATTTTTCAGATCATCCCAAGCGACAAACGCGCCTTTTTTACCGGATGCTCTGTCCAAATCCACCTGCCGTATCTGCCCCATCAGCTTGCTGTCCGCCATGATCTCGAAGGTCTCCCGCCAAACTTCCATATCTACGGTGATCGCTTCATGGATGACGCCCTTAAGTTCATCTACCGTCATATCGGTTATCTTACGTTTTGCGGCTCTCATAACTTTCCCCTCTATGGAAATCTCCTGATTATTTTTTAAAATCATAAGAGAAATAGTCACGGCTGTCAAGAAAAATCACTTTATCGACGAATACCGGTCGCAACAAAAAACCGAATATCTGCCTTCGCTTATCCTGTATAATCTGTGCCTCCCCAAAAGGTCTATAAAAAGGAGGCAAACAATGATAGTAAAAGAAGCAATTGATATTTTTTAAAGCTCACAGAAAAATATCCAATAGGAAGAGAACTACGGAACATGCGGCCAAGTCAACAAGGAGATTACGATATGCTCAGTTGAAAGCATTCTTCAATTTCCTGATCAATGAAAAAAGATATGCCATGAAGAATCCCTGCCAAGATTCCATCATGGTCAAGGCTTTTAAAAGTCCAAGGATGAAACAGAAGGATATTCTCAGCAGAGAAAGCGTTGATGAAATCATTTATCGGAGTAAAAAGATCAGAGACAGACTAATGCTTGAACTTCAGGCAAGATGCGGCATGAGAATAGGCGAGGTCTTGAATCTCAGGGGGAATGATATTACGG
>CAILXE010000419.1 GCA_903838095.1 uncultured Chlorobiaceae bacterium | reverse complement strand
TATCCTCAAGCTGTTTTGAGGGAACCGCTCCTTCCTTCACCAGCCTCCGATAGCGGTCATCGTCGCGCTTGATGTTTCGTCGTTCTTCAAGCAGCACCCCGATTCGGGCACCAAGAGTTGGCCGTTTTGCAACAAGTGACTCACGCTCCCCCTGAAGCTGGCTACGGCTGTAGTGGAGTTGCGTGGTATCAACCACAGCAACCACAATGCCTGCAGCCAGTCGCTTCCCCTCTTCAACATCAAGCAGCTCCAGTTTCCCGTTCGCTTCGGATGACACAATGATCTCTGTTGCCTCAAAATTGCCGTAGCCATCTGACTTGTCGTTACTCTGGCAACCTGAGAAAACAAGGATGAAGAGAAAAACGATACCTCTGATTGCCCCGGAAACAGTTTCCTGATTCATGGTTCAAAGGCTATGGCAACTTTTTTGGAAGTCCATCATAATTATTTTTATGGGTAATTGTTTGTGGATGATTTTTACCCAATGTTTTTTCATCCATCGCCAGCGCTCGACGATAAAGTGGTTCCGCTTCAGCATACTTGCCCTGTAAACGAAGCAATTCCGCAAGATTGTTCAAACTTTTTGCCACCCAGGGATGCTCACTGCCATACTGTTTCTCGTAGAACGCCAGCACACGACGATAGAGCGCATCGGCTTCGACGTATTTTGCCTCCGCTTTCAGCAAATTTGCAAGATTGTTCAAGCTCATCGCCACGACTTGATGTTCACTCCCAAACTGCTTTTCATTGATTGCCAATGAACGACGGCCAAGCATCTCTGCTTCTGCAAACTTTCCTTGCGCTCTCAGCAACTCCGACAGAGTGCTCAGACTTGCGGCCACTTCTGGATGCTCACTGCCAAGCATTTTTTCACGAATCACAAGAGCACGACGACAATATATCTCAGCCTCAGAGTACTTTCCCTGGGCTTGCAACAACCCCGCAAGATTGTCCAGACTTTTGGCAACGTCGACATGTTCTTCGCCTAATGTTTTTTCATTAATCTCAAGCGCACGACGAAACAGAGGCTCTGCCTCGGCATATTTTCCCTGGGCTTGCAACAACCCCGCAAGATTGTTCAGACTTGTGCCCACCAAAGGATGCTCACGCCCCAATTTTTTTTCAAGAATTGCCAAAGAACGCCGATACAGAGGTTCGGACTCGGCATACTTGCCCTGCGTTTTCAATAATAATCCCAAATTGTTAAGACTGGTGGCCACTGCGGGATGATCAAGACCCATTGCTTTTTCATTGATCACCAGAGCACGACGATAGAGAGGCTCTGCTTCAGTATATTTTGCCTGCATTTGCAACAAGCCCGCAAGATTGTTCAGACTTCTGGCCACAAGAGTATGCTCACTGCCTAACTGCTTTTCGCGAATCGCCAGCGAACGACGATAGAGAGGCTCTGCTTCAACATACTTACCCTGCTCCTGCAGCAAACCTGCAAGATTGTTCAGACTTGTCGTAACAGATGGATGATCAGGTCCCAGCGCATTTTCATTAATCACCACCGCACGGCGATACAGCGACTCGGCTTCAACATGCTTGCCCTGCGTTTTCAGTAATGAAGCAAGATTATTCAAGGTCTGTGCGACATCAGGATGGCCACTGCCCAAAAGTTTTTCACGAATCGACAGGGAACGGCGATACAGTGGCTCCGCTTCGGAATATTTACCCTCATCCTGCAGTAATTCAGCAAGATTGTTCAAACTCTGTGCGACATCGGGATGTTCACTGCCCAAAAGTTTTTCACGAATCGACAGGGAACGGCGATACAGTGGCTCCGCTTCGGAATATTTGCACTGATCTTGTAACAAGGAAGCAAGATTATTCAGACTTGTCGCCACATCTGGAGAATCGGAGCCCTGTACTGTTTCGTCTATTGCCAGAGCGCGACGAAAAAGCGGCTCGGCTTCAGCATACTTGCCTTGCGTTTGCAGCAAATCCGCAAGATTATTGAGACTGGTGGCCACAAGGGGATGCTCTCGACCTTGCTGTATTTCACGGATCGCCAGCGAACGGCGATACATTGGCTCGGCTTCCGCATACTTGCCCTGTGTTTTGAGCAATAACGCCAAATTGTTAAGACTCGTTGCCACAAGAGGATGCTCACTGCCCACCTGCTTTTCACGGATAGCCAGCGCACGACGATAAACCAGCTCTGCTTCAGCATACTTGCCCTGCGTTTTCAGTAACGACCCTAAATTGTTGAGGGTATTTGAAACAATCAGATGTTCACTCCCATATTTTTTTTCCTGACTTGCCAGCAGGCGTCGAGCAAGCACCTCCGCCTCAGCATACTTGCCTTGCTTTTGCAGCACATCAGCCTGATTGTCATTACTCCTTACCACAACAGGCGCAACACGTGCCAAAGAGGGACGCGCTCTGCTCATGCGCTTTGTCTTGCGCACAACATGCTCAGTATGTTTTTTTTTCGCCTTAGCCTTACGATGGGAGGATGAAGCACACCAGCCAAGATCAGGATTAAACGCCGACATCGTAATAAAAGCGATCAAGCCAATACGAATGATGCTGACGGCTATTTTCATGATTTGCCTTGTTTTATGGTTGTGAGCACAAACAGATTGCTCGACATCACCAGTGTTACTGATTGAAAAATCTTTTTTTCATCAAGAGAGAGGAAAAATTGAACCAGTATACATTCAATTTAAAAAAGATAATGCTGATATACTCCAATAACAAGAAAGTTGAGATGAACAACAACGTTCAAATCATGTATAGACGAGAGGTATTTTCTTTCCCGGAGAAGAACAATCGGAAAATGAGCTGTTCAAAAATCAACCGGGCCTCTCATTGCCTTGACAGCACCACGTTTCACCTTGCTCTCAAGACGCCTCTCCTTCGAACTTTTTGTCGGTGCAGTAGCCTTTCGTTTTTTGACCGGCAGAGCCGCTCGCCGCAGCAGCGCTTGCAGTCGCAGCATTGCATCGGTACGGTTCTTTTCCTGTGAACGATAGCGTTGCGCCTTGATGATGATCACACCATCTTTCGACAGGCGATGATCTTTCAGCATCAGCAACTTTTCACGGAAATCTTCGGGTAAAGATGATGCCCTGATATCAAAACGCAGATGCACGGCAGTCTCGACCTTGTTGACATTCTGCCCACCAGCACCCTGCGCCCTCATGGTCTGGAGATCAATCTCTTCATCAGGAAGAGCAATGGATCGGGTAATCTGCAACATGATTGCTTTTTATCGATTTACAGCAAAAAGATCTTGGTTGACACCTCCACATGCTGTAACAGCAAAAAGCCTTTGACTTCACGAAGAGTTCAAAGGCTTTTTACCATGGAAATGAAGCTAACTATCGCGTAATGCGTTAAAACTTCCAGGCGGCGGTCAAAGAACCGGTATGAGCTGTAAAGTCATTACGTTTATCAAAATCGTATCGAACCTGAATACTCAATGTATTTTTCGTTGATACCGTCAAGGCTGCTCCCAAATTCCAGGTATTGGCATCTGAGCCAAAAGATGGCGTTGTAAATGTGTCGCCTCCACCGACAAATGATGAAACGATATCTTTACTGAGCGAATTATTATCATGATACCAATGGAACGCCACTTCAGGACGATAAGAGACATCAGGGCCTGACCATTCAGTAGCAAGACGCCCGCCCAACCCGAATCGAGTGCGGTTAATCAACTGCTCTCCTATGTTCAAGCTGATCGCACCCGCTCCAGTTTCCGTGTAGGCATCCTGTTTCAGGTGTTTGTAATCAACTGACACCATTGGAGTGAGTGTTGTTTTTTTACCAAGATTAAAGTTATAACCAACACCCAGATCAGCACCCAATTGACGGCCATCAAAATTTGCATCGGCTTTACGTCCTATTGCCGCTGTACGCTGGCCATTATAACTGTTTAAGCCATAGCTGACAGCGCCATCCAAATAGAGTGACTCCGACAAATCGTAAGTGAGGTAGCCGATAAGTTGATAGTTATTGATGTGCATCGTGTCCCCATCACGAAAATCCTGCTGCTCAACATCCACAGATCCATAACCGCCAGCAAGACCAAGTATCAGGTCTCGATTAATACATCCGTCAAAACCAGCAACGACGCTATATTCTGTTGAATTGTAGCCATCATACTCCCCTTGCTGTTTTTGCTTGCCATAAGAACCCAGCGTTTTAACCCATAATCCGCTCTGGGGTAACGACGCCCTGGCAATATCTCTGGCTGAAATACAGCAATTTCCACGTATAGCCGACAGACGCATGTCAAGAGCATCAAGCGACAACCTGAAGGCTGAAAATGCCGACTGTATGATAGAGCCATTTGCAATCGGGGCCAAACGCCTTACCTGAGTCGCCAAATTAGCCTGATTGTTCCCATAGCCAAAATTATCAAGGTCAATTTTCTGGATCACCTCAACCATATCACCATACTGGCTGCCCGCTGCGGCAATACCGCCAAGCACAATCGCTGCATTGTTCGAGAAGCTTCCAACCGTTGCCGATTTTTGAATGTAGTTCTGATTTGCCGCATAGGCTCCGTCACCAGTGCGATCAGCAGTGACTATCAAATCACCAAAATTGACACCATCTTCTGATGATCCATAAGCCTGACCTACCCAGGAGTCAATGCTGAAGCTGTTGTCAAAAACTTGTCCGCCTTCTTCCCTGCCAAATCCCCATATGATATCATTAGAACCATCATTTGTGATAAGCGTATAAGAAGCTCTATGAGGCAAACTTCCAACATAATTCACCTGCACTTTTTCATGACCGTCCATATACAATGCGCCAGACAATGCCATGAACGAAGAACCTTTTGGTGTTGGCGCCGCACTATCAAGGCCCGTATAGTCGAGGCTGTTCACGGTGAAGCTCAGAGATCCATTCTTTGTCCTGAACTGCATTGCTTCAACATGCGCAGTGCCAAAGTTAATTGCATCGTGTTCATTGTCGAGGACAAGGAGGTTTCCAAGCCGAGTAACACCCGAAGCGATATTGGCTACCGTACCTCCTGTCCATCCGCGCATAGAGCTCGCGCCAGTATAATCAAACGTCCCTGTTATATCAGCCAGTGATGTAGCCTTCGATTCTCTACTGTCGGTACCAGGGTTACCAATAGTGACGGTAGCAGCATAGACATCGCCACCAATTGCAGCAGTAAAGCCCGTTGTCGCACTCCCTGTTGAGACTGAGTTGAACGTAACTGCAAGCAACCTGGCATCAGCGGCGCCAATAGCACCGCTGTAGTTGCTGCTTCCCATAAAGTTAAGGACACCCCACGTCTCCGGAAGATCCTGTAAAGTCGCATTGGTTGTAATGGTGCCCGTCACCGTCTTGTTATGCGCAATATTAACAGTACCACCATTATCCCATACACAGTCAGAGCTACCGATACCACCGTCTCCATACGTTGTGTATGCTGAACCTTCAACACTGACAGGCCCCTTGCCAAGAGAGCCAATCACCAAGTTGCCATGGAGATCTCCATTAAGGTTCACTTCGCCACCTCCAACATGCAGATATCCTGTATAGCTGTCCTTGCCAGACAGAGAGCCTGCAGTCGCCGCAGTCTCAGGACTAACACCAACGTAAATATCATTCTGGAAGGTATCAACAGCAGGCATGTAATCGTTAGTCAATTCTGAACCTGCCCAAATGCGGTTGAAGGTGTTGGAAGATGATGCTGAAGTGCCACAATTACCACCGATAGTGCTTGACCCGGCGAGCACAAGTGTTGCATTATTTCCGTTTACAACATTAATGCCAAGAGCTGGATTTGTGCTGAATGTAACATTAACATTATCCCCAATTTCAAGAGTGCCTTTCCCTTGTGTTCCAGTAGCAGGATCAGAACTTGTTGCATTGTATGTGCCAAAGTTCAGCGTACCAACCATACCATTGGCTTCGTATGTTGTCGAAGTATATGCTCCTGCTTCAGGAGTATCAACACCCGTATTCTGGAGGGAAGAGGCGCTGTCAAGAAGTTTAAGCTTGCTGAAATGGCCATCCATCGTCACAGCATTGGCACTCAGGAGGCCACTTGTCGCGACGACCGCCCTGTCCGCCGTTATCGCCAGGGTATTGACAGATGTGGTGCCGGATTCGGTATTCAGTTGTACATGTGACGTATCACCTTTGACGTTAACAGATTTAATCGGGCCAACTGTACCGGTAACCTCACTGCTGCCCTCAAACGTGAGTGTACCGTTGTTAGTACCTGTACCTTCAACATTGCCTCCGCTCCCCGGGATGGGGTAACCAAAGCTGTTTGTGGAATAGGTTATATTGCTACCATTGCTCAAAGTGAGTGTTGCATCGTTTCCGTCAAACGAAACATTTCCGGTCAAATCGGAACCACCACCAAAATATGCTGTACCAGCACTGCTTAGAAAACTCAGTGCTCCAGCAACATTACCGTTGAATGTGACATTTTGTCCTGAAACATAGATGTTATCGACTGTCACTGTGCCACTGACAGTGTTGTAACCCTGAAACTCAACGGTTGTTATGTTTGTATCACTACTTGGTGTAGACTCAGTAATATTACCAGTAATTTTTGACGCTGCTGTGGTGAAATTCGCTCTTGAATCGGTTCCTGCTGCTCCATTGCCTCCCATAAACAGGTTAGCATAGAGATCTCCGTTAAATGTGGTTGTGCCGGAAGCAAGATAGGCGTTGCCATCCGTTGGGCCTGAACCGGTAGTCGTGCCCAACTGCACGATACCATTAAACTGGTTTGTCCCTGTCAAATTCAGGGTGCTGCCAACACCTGTGTCTGTTTTGATCGCGTACCCTGAACCATCCGCACTAACCGTAGAACCATTTGCAGTCAAGACGGCATACCAGTTCGGTGCATAATGGGTCGTAACAGTCCATGAAGTTGTTGTCGACCCAGTAATATTTTGGCCAAAACCTGTAAAATCAGTGTATGAATTGGTAAGACTGCCGGTCCAAGAGGCAGAGGCAAGGCGATTATTATCACTGTTACTTAAGTTAATACCTGCATCGGTTGGACTGAATGTGTAAGTATAAGTCTGCCCAGGGGTATCGTTTTCGGTATAGCCTACGTCAGGGTAATTTACTAAAACAGGATAGAGTCCATTAGTTTCAAGGGTAAGATCAATGGGTACATCCCCACTCCCGGCACCTAATCCTGCGGCTGACCATGAATAACTGATCCCCAACTGCTCATCCCGATAAGCTACATCAGCGGCAGTAACCGTCGTTTGAGCAGAAGCTCCACTGGAAAACATTATTCCAGTCATAGCACACGCCACAACTGCAGAGACAATACGAGGCCCCTGATGACCAAGCTTACTAACACGCTTTCGGTAACTCACATTTACCTCCCCTTTAAAAATACATTTAAGTAATTTTTTCAAGTAAAACTTAGGGGAACCTCTAAAAAGTCTTTTTTGATACATGTTGAAAATGAGTATCAGCAAAATACTATTCCACAATAGTATCAATAACATTGCTCTTTGACATATT
>CAILXE010000418.1 GCA_903838095.1 uncultured Chlorobiaceae bacterium | reverse complement strand
CGCTCGAACATTTTGATGATGAGTATATCCGGGCTATTGACTATAAGGTGAAGGCACCCCGTGCCCAGACGCCGAAAGCGGTGCTGCTGATTGATATTGCGGGGAATAGTGCGGGGGAGGTGCAGAGTGGTGTGGAGCGTGTGGAACGTCTGCTTGAACCGCATCCAAACACCCTGATGTTTGTGGCCAGAGATAATGCGGAAGGCGTTCGCTTCTGGGCTGACAGGAAAAAGCTTGGCGCCATTGCCCGGAGAACCAATGCGTTCAAGTTGAACGAGGATATTGTTATTCCGCTTGAGGCGCTTGCCGAGTTCTCCCGTTTTATTGACAGGTTGAATATTGATGAGGAGCGGTACGCGCAGCGCCGTTTTGTGGAGCGAGTACGGGATATTTTTTCGACGGCGAAGGTGAAAGGGGATGGCGGCCAGTTTGCCTCCAAGATTCCAGCAGGGCTTGATCTGTGTACTCGTTTTGATGAGAGAATTGTTGCTGAGTCTGAGGAGTCTCTCCGTTCTCTTGCTGTGGTGCAGGAGCTGGCCAGGGAGCTGGGTGAGCTGGTGCAGGGCTATCCCCAGATGGAGGCTGCTCTGGAGGGAGCGTATCATTATGTTCGTGATCGGCGCATTGTGCTTGCCACGCACATGCACGCTGGTGATGGCAACGTCCATGTCAATGTGCCGGTTCTTTCAAATGACCGTCCTATGCTTGAGCGTGCCGACAAGGTGATTGACCATGTTATGGAAAAGGTCGTCACCCTTGGCGGAGTGGTTTCAGGCGAACACGGCATTGGCGTCACCAAGCTGAAATACCTTGATCCGGCACTTGTTGAAGAGCTTACCCGATATCGTCGCAAGGTTGATCCGAAGGGGATCATGAACCCCGGAAAGCTTGATGATTATGATGCCCTCAACCATATTTTTACGCCGTCTTTCAATTTGCTTGAACTTGAGGCGCATATTCTCAAACGGGCCCAGATTGAAGAACTTTCGAAAAAGGTTGACTACTGTATCCGTTGTGGCAAGTGCAAAACCGACTGTTGTGTTTACTATCCTGCAAGAGGAATGTTCTATCATCCCCGGAACAAGAATCTTGCCATAGGGTCCCTGATTGAGGCGCTTCTTTTTGATGCCCAGCGTGAGCGATCAACTGATTTTGCTCTGTTGCAGTGGCTTGAGGAGGTGGCCGATCACTGTACCATCTGCCATAAATGTCTCAAGCCTTGCCCGGTTGATATTGATACGGGTGAGGTTTCAGTGCTTGAGCGTGAAATTCTTTCAGAGTGGGGATTCAAGCACTCGTCGCCGGTTACTGAGCTGACGCTGCGCTATCTCGACAGCCGTTCGCCTGTTTTTAATGCGCTTTTTCGAAAGGCGGTTCTCAGGATGGGTGGAGCTGCACAGCGGGCAGGGAACAAGCTTTCGGCACCTCTGCAGCCGGCCAATCATTCTCCGCGACTTTATCCGCTTCGGCTGTTGCGCTCTCCTGTGCCACCAGTTCCTGAAGAGACGTTGCGTGATGTGCTGCCAGAGTGTGGTCCTGATCAGGTGCTTGTTTTTGAGCCTTCGCGAGAGGTGACAGGGAATGTTTTCTATTTTCCCGGATGTGGTTCCGAGCGGTTGAATTCTCCGATTTCGATGGCCGCGCTGCATGTCCTGCTTGAGCTTGGTACAAGAGTGGTGCTTCCACCTCCTTTTCTCTGTTGTGGTTTTCCGGCACATGTCAACGCTAAAACGTATCAGTATTCGAGTATTGTCTTGCGTAATACCGTGCTCTTCAGCCAGATCAGGGAGATGTTCTCTTACCTTGATTTTGATGCTTGTATTGTCACCTGCGGCACCTGTATGGAGGGGCTTGATGCGATTGAGACCGGGAAGCTGTTTGGAGGCAAGATCAAGGATATTTCAGCCTATGCTCTTGGAAAAGGGTTGAAGCTTGATGGCGGTGGTGATTATCTTTATCATGCGCCTTGTCACGATTCACTCGCGGGCAAGGCTCGCGATACGTTGCGCACTCTTGGAGGTTTTGGCAGTGTGACTGCTGTTTCGCACTGCTGTTCCGAGGCGGGAACGCTGGCTTTGTCTCGTCCCGACATTACCGACTCGATGCTTCATCGCAAGCGGGACGCAATCACCGAAGGCATGCACGGAAGGAGTGGTGCGGTCATCTTGACGAACTGTCCGTCATGTGTGCAGGGACTTGGAAGAAATCTTGATCTTGGTGTTGTGCCGCAGCATATTGTTGTCGCGCTGGCTGAAAAACTGTCTGGTTCCGGCTGGATAGAGCTGATGCGGAAGCAGACGGCAGGTGCGGTGGCGGTAAATTTTTGAGATAAAAAAGCTGAAACCGAAAGCTATAAGCCGAATTCTGTGAATTACCCGGAAAACCGGGTAAAGCTGCAGCCATTTATCTAATGCGGCTTACCCGAAAACTCTCCTTGCGGAATTGAACGGG
>CAILXE010000417.1 GCA_903838095.1 uncultured Chlorobiaceae bacterium | reverse complement strand
ATCAACAATCTGCTTGTTGCGGGTATGGTGGGTACGAAATACATTCAAGGGCTCTGATTTTCAAACAACTCCTTTAGCACGGACGTCTAAAACCTTAAATCATCGGTACGCTATGGATACTCTTCAGGCAACATTTTTTTCGCTTCCGGTGGTGTGGCATAATGCACTGGTTACTCTTCTTACCTTTGTCTATGTTTTCAGTGTGCCACCTCTGATGGATTATCTTGTGACCAATCACTCCCTGCCAAGGGATATCAGTCGTAAAATTACCCATATCTGTGCGGGTTCAACTATTATTTTTCTTCCGCTTTTTGTGGATGGAGACTGGTCACAGTACCTCAACATTACGGTTTTTGCGGTCTGGACCTTGTTGCTGATACAGAAAGGACTGTTTGCCGCCGATGATGATCAGGCGGTAAAAACCATGACGCGTACCGGCAACAAACAGGAATTGCTCAAAGGGACGCTCTATTTTGTGATTGTCGCCATGATCTGCGGTACCATCTATTACAAGCAGCCTGCCGGCGTTCTTGCCATGGCTATTCTTGGCTGGGGTGATGGTCTGGCTCCGATTATCGGTACTCGGTATGGAAAGATGAAATACCATATACTGAGTGACAAAAGTGTGGAAGGGAGTCTTGCCTTTCTTGTCGGCAGCCTCTGTGCCGCATTGTTTTTTGTTCATTTGATTGTTCCGGAATCATTTAATGTCGGAAAAATAGTACTGATTGCACTGATCGCAACTATTGTCGAAGGAGTGAGCCCCAAAGAGGTTGATAACCTGACCATTCCTCTCGCTGTTATTGCTGCTTACCGTTTTTTGTGAGATAAACGCGTCAAGAGGGGAGATGTCGGCAAATTATTTTATTAGTGACATTCATTTAGGTCTTCAGGACGATAAAAGCGAGCAGCTTAAACTTGATAACCTTGAACGACTTTTTGCCATTATCAAGGCGGAAGGTCGTTCACTCTATATGCTTGGCGATATTCTTGATTACTGGATGGAGTTTCGTCATCTTATTCCAAAGGGCTTTACCAGGTTTTTTTGTCTCTTGTCTGATCTTGTTCGACATGGTATTGAGGTAGTTTATGTTGCTGGAAACCATGACTTTTCACTTGGTCGTTATTTTGATGAAGAGCTTGGAGTCAAAACAATGTATGGGATGCATGAGTTGCAGCTTGATGGCCAGACCTTTATGATTGCCCATGGTGATGGACTGGGAAAAGGGGATATAGGCTACAAGCTTTTTGCCTCTCTTGTCAGGAACAGTTTTAACCTCTCATTATTGTCCGGATTTCATCCGGATATGGCAATTAGTCTTATAAAAAGGTTATCACGATTGAGTCGTGCGCATAAACCTGCAGATACTGTTTTTGAGATTGATCGTTTGTTTAACTTTGCTGAAGCTTTGGCTGGTGAAAAGGAGTTTGATTACTTTGTCTGCGGCCATAATCATGTCAAAGGGATAACAGAACTTTCATTTGGATCTGGCAGGTATGTCAATCTCGGTACATGGATTGATGGGTGTTTTTCTTATGGCGTGTTTAACAATGGTATTTTTCAGCTCACGGAATTATAATT
>CAILXE010000416.1 GCA_903838095.1 uncultured Chlorobiaceae bacterium | reverse complement strand
CTTGTAACATCCATGTTGGCCGAGAGCTTGGGCAAACCAAAAAAAATGTAACGAAAAATTGACAACGATATAAGGCAACAGCCAAACCATACCAACACAATAATGCTCACAGCAAAAAATATCAGCAAGTCATATACGATACCGGGGAAGCGCACCATACAGATCCTTCGCGGGGTTGATCTGACGGTTGGCGAAGGTGAGATGGTGACCATCATCGGCGCCTCGGGAAGCGGCAAAACAACCTTGCTGAACCTGCTTGGCACCCTCGACACTCCCGACAGTGGAGAGATCATGTTTGACAAGGAGCTGTTGTTCAGGGATACAAAATACACCCTCCCCCAAAAGGCGCTTGCCAGGTTCAGGAACCAGAAAATCGGCTTCGTCTTCCAGTTTCACCACCTCCTCTCAGACTTCACCGCCCTTGAGAATGTGGCGATGCCGGAATTCATCGCCACCAGCAAACTTCCGCCGGCAAAAAAAAGGGCCGCCGAGCTGCTTCAGAGCCTTGGCCTCGCTGAGCGATTTGACCATCTCCCCTCGGAACTCTCCGGTGGCGAACAGCAACGGGTCGCGATTGCACGTGCCCTGATGAACAACCCGAAGCTGGTACTTGCCGACGAGCCAAGCGGCAACCTCGACAACCAGAACAGCCGCATTCTCTATGAGCTGATGGCCAAACTGAGCAAGGAACGACGCACGTCCTTCATTATCGTGACCCATAACGAAGAGTACGCTGCTCTTGCAGATCGATGCCTGCGTATGGAGGGTGGTAAACTACAGCCATGCGGGAATAACGGTAAAACAATCTGAAACAAAAGCATAAATTCAGGTACAGGGGATGTTACAAGTGAAGAGACTGAAAATTATTTCTATTTTACGCTGAAGCAATTACGTTTCAAGTCATCCAATAAACTGCAAAAAATTCAAATATTCTATGGACACACAAGAAGAGTCAACGCTTTACAACGTTTTGGTCAATGACGAACACTACTCTTTCTGGCCATCTGAGCGTGAGCTTCCCATTGGCTGGAGTTATTTCGGAAAAAGTGGTACAAAAGAAGAGTGCATAGCCTGCATTCATGACATCTGGAGAAATACGCGTCCGTTCTCTGTTCAAGAAAATCTTTAAATAGTTAATTCTATTGGCCTTATCCGCATCTCAGCAATGCAATGCGCCAGTCAATAACTGAATTGACTATCGTTGTATCACAAGTATAAAAAAGTGTATAACCCGCTCAAGAAATGACCGGACAAGAACAACAAAGTGACCCAACAAGTGAAATAAATAAAAAGCAGCTCTCCGCTGAGAACAACTTCATTGAGGTGAATGGATTTAATGTTCATTACCGGGTGGCTGGCAGCGGAGAACCACTCGTTGTGCTGCTTCATGGCAGTTTTCTGAGTATCCGGTCATGGCGAAATGTGTTCGAGAGATTGGCGGAAACGACAACGGTCATGGCTTTTGACCGTCCGGCATTTGGCCTCACCTCACGCCCCCTGCCCTCAAAGGAAACCGGAGTCAGTTATACTCCTGAAGCCCAGAGTGACCTCATTATTGAGCTGATAAAAAAACTCGGCTTCAAGAAAGCTGTTCTGGTTGGCAATTCAACAGGCGGCACTCTGGCCCTGCTTACTGCCCTGCGCTCTCCTCAGCATGTTACAGGGCTGGTGCTTGCGGGAGCAATGATTTACAGCGGTTATGCCACCAGTGAAGTGCCTGCGCCCATGAAGCCTGCCATGAAAGCCCTCACACCACTTTTTTCGCGTTTGATGAAGTTTTTGATCACAAAACTTTACGATAAAAATATTCGTGGTTTCTGGCACAACAAGGAGCGACTTGGCGACGATGTTCTGGCAGCCTTTCGGAGTGACCTGATGATTGGTGACTGGTCGAGAACCTTCTGGGAGCTTTTTCTTGAGACACATCATCTCCGGCTGGATGAACGGCTGAAAACCATGTCACTGCCCTCTCTCGTCATGACTGGCGAGCACGATCTTACGGTTAAAACAGAAGAGAGTATCCGGCTTGCGGATGAACTTCCCAATGCTGAGTTGGTGGTTGTGCCCGACTGCGGGCATCTGCCACAGGAAGAGCAGCCCGAAGCGTTTATCCTTGCTGTAAGGAAGTTCCTGAAAAAAATCTAACCGTGTGAGATGCCCTGGTTGGTGAGCGTGCCTGTTTTCTCAGAAAGCTTCAAGCCAGAAGATGCAGACGCGAAAAGACATAATCGAGCGAATCCTCGTTGAGAACAACTCGGGAAAAACCGGTTGTACCAAGCTCCATGGGGCGATTATCCCTGTCGCTGGTAAACTTGCGGCTTTGCTTGCCATTATACCAGTACACAAGTCTTATTTTGTTTCCCTCAATTTCAAGGGCAGTGATACCTCGTTTTCCAATGGAGCAACCTGAGTTAAAGATACTTGGAATGGTAATGTTGTTGTAACGACCGCTCCGCAGACCAATTTTTTTCCCCCGCTTGTAACAGGCGTCAAGTTCTGTTTTCAGAGATGTTATCTTTTGCTGTATAATCGCGCGTTTTTCAGTATCCGCAGAGGGATAAGCCCTGCAAAGTTCCTCAATTCTGTAGTTCAGAAAATCAACCTTTGAGAGTGATTCAAACAGAGGGCGATGGGTATGCCCTATGATAGAGACAATTTTCGCCTGGTTTGAAAACTCATAAATGGATTTTTCGATGGCAAATCTTCTGGGGCTGTTATAGGATTTTGAAAAATTCCGGATACCGACAGGCTTGGCGATATAGCGAATAAAAAAAATGATGGCATGACTGACCATTGGGTAGGTATCCCATAAAAGCTCCGAGGCCTGATGGCCGTGAAAAAGCAGCATGGTTTCATTACCATATTGAAATTTCAGCGAATTGACCATTGATGAAGCAAGCTGATACTCCCTCTCATCAAGCAAGCTGGCATCATGATTGCCATAGGTTTTCCAGAAAAAACCATTCTTCATAAACTTGAGAAACAGGTCGTAAAAACTACCCCACTCCAACGCAATGCTTTCAAGAGAAAACTTGAACAGCTCCTCAACATCACCGTTAAGTACAAGACTATATTTTTCAGCCAGATAATAGCTTTCAAGCATGGTCCTGATCAATTCAGCATTCCGCTTGAACTCGTCCCGCCTTCCACCATTTCCCATGTGAAGATCGCTCAGAATCAGTACCTTTGATGAAGAATTCAGACTAACCGGTGTTGCTGTCTCAAGCAGGTGTTCAAGGTAGGGATGTTTTGTAGTAGGAAGCCTCATAATAATTACAGCCGTGCGTATACCCTGTTTCCAGATGATGTGCCACTCCTGAGCGGCTACTGTTATGGATATAGTTAAAAAAAGTAACCTCCGCAAGATTGAAACTCCTGCAACTCAAGAATGCACATAATCTCATCCAGCTTTGACTGGAATTGACAAAACGGCAAAAAATGGCTTTCTTGTTCTTCGACACCTTGACGATACGGGGATTTATCAACCATCTGCCACCATATTTTGATCTCTCCTGAACGATTCCGAAAAATTCAATACATGCTGCGTCATCGACAGCCCGACCTGACGGTTGTCATGGATAATGTCAATAAGGCTCACAATCTCTCGGCTATTATCCGAAGCTGTGACAGTGTCGGTATCAATGAAATTCATGCGGTTTCATACCGAAAATCAATTTATACCGAGCAGAATGCTGCGGCTGGAGCAAGTAAATGGATCACCATGAATTTGTATCCAGATATTGCGTCGGTGTACAAAAAGTTATCGACATGCGGAATGCAGATCCTTGTTGCGGCCAACAAGGAGGGTTCGCTGGATTTCAGGGACGTAGACTATTCAATTCCGACCGCTCTTGTCGTTGGTGCAGAGTGGGATGGAATATCAGAAATGGCAATTAATGGGGCAACAGATACTATTACGGTGCCAATGCTTGGAATGGGAGAATCCCTGAACGTCTCTGTAGCCACAGCAGTCATTCTTTTTGAAGCTCAACGCCAGAGGAAAGAAAAAGGGATGTATCACCAACCCCGTTTCAAACCAGAATGCTTTGAACGAATGCTCTTTGAGTTTGCCTATCCGCGCCTGAGCCGGGAACTCAGGGAAAAAGGCGCCCCCTATCCATCGCTTGATGAACAGGGGGGCTTGCGCGATATGCCGAATTCAGCTATTATTGAATAACACTGACTTTGCCATTATCCAGATCATAATATGCCTTAACAAGCTGGAGATGACCTTTCTCTATCGCTTCCTTCAGAATCGGGGAACTGGTTTCAATCTCATGAGCAACAAGGCGAATATTTTCAAGAGTACACTGCTCTATAATTTCTGCTTTATTCCCTGTTGCTCCGTGTGCAAGGGCTGTTGTTACTGCCGGATCAATTGAATCGACAAGCGAGCCGATATTACCTTCAACCTTGTTTCCGGCAAGATGTGCATTATAAGTTGCTGTTACTGCACCGCAACGCTCATGCCCAAGAACCATAACAAGTTTTGCACCAAGATGTTCAACAGCATATTCCACAGAACCAAGTTCATGAGAACCAACAATATTGCCTGCTACACGAACGACAAAAATCTCTCCAAGCCCTTTATCAAAAAGAAGTTCCGGAGAAACACGGGAATCTGAACAAGCAATGACCACTGCAAATGGTTTTTGTACGAGAGCGAGCTCAGTCCGACGTTTTACAGAAACCATTTTATCAAGATTTCGTACAACTCCTTTTTGGGCAAACTGTTTGTTCCCCTCAAGAAGAAGCTGAAGTGCTGGAGGGGAAGAAGAAGCTGAAGTGCTGGAGGGGAAGAAGAAGCTGAAGTGCTGGAGGGGAAGAAGAAGCCTTTGCTGCTTCATGCTCCGAAGAGAAAGCAACTTGTGCATTGAAAAATACAGACATGAGTAAAACAGATGCAATCTTTTTCATTTTGAACTACCCCTGATTTATTTAATGAAGCTCCCCGCCGCAAGCAGTGGGGTATCTGGTTTGAGAAAAAGCTGAACAAATTTCACCACAAGCGATGTGCAATTTAACCCTGAGAGATTAAAGAGTTGCTATAACCGCTATTGAAGAAAAATTTAAAGGAGAATCTTGCGTGGCAATTTTTTGGCCTGAGCTATCCACTCTTTTATCTGATCGACGGAAGGTGGCAGTTGAATCAGTTTCTTCTGTTTGATGATTGCCTGCATTTTGGTATAAAGATTTGACGGATTCCGCTGTGAAAGGTCAAACATTGTACCGACTCCGGCAGTTTCAAGCAATTCAGCAATGGATGCGTTTATCCCCTTAATCCGTGCAAGGTCTGCACGATGAACCAGCTTGAGTATCGTCGTCTCACCGATACCGGTTGCAACAGAAAGCTCCTTGCGCCCACTCTTGTCATGCCCTTTTTCAAGAAGCTGATCAAGGCTTGTCACACCGGCGGCTGCCAGTTTCAGAGAATGCGCCTCATCAATACCTTCAAAACTCCCCGCTGATAGATTACTCTCTTTGATGACAACAGGAACCGGTACAACAACAGGGGAACTAACGTTCAGCACAACCGGTTGAAGCTCAACGGCTTCCGGTAAAGAAACCACCACTGATTGCTGTGCAGGGCTGGCATCCATGAACAACGCTTCCGAATCATCCTTAACGCTCACCTCTCCCCTGACTATCCTCCCTGCAAGATTGGCAATACCCGGCAAAATCCTCAACGCAGTATCACTGGCCATGTTTGCTCCATAAGGCAAAAGAGCCAGCGGATTGCTGAACAACAGGCGACGAATCTCTTCTGGACGAGAGAGAACATCCAGCGTCCCCTCATGTTCAAGAACCACCTGACACGCAAGACGTCCGCCACTCTGGATCTGTCGCTCAGAGAGAAATGCTTTTTCAATATCAGAGAGGGGAGAAAGACATTCGCTCCCTTCCCGAACGGTGACATAGCAAGTCTGGCAGATACCACGCCCTCCGCACAGATGCCCGACATGGCTGTGGCTCAACTGAGCAACCTTACCGATTGTCTGACCTGGTGATGCGTCACAGGGGATATCGTTAATAACAAGTTTCATAGCATTACATTAGCTGATAATAAAAAAGAGGTAAAAACCTCATAACTTTCAAGAACAATAGCTTTAAAGGAGAAGCATCTGAAGCTCACCCCTTTTGTTCATTAATCGGGACGGAAGAGGACGTCACCACACCAAAGCGGCTGAGATAAAATGCCTCTTTTTCCTGCATCACCGCGTGGTCCTCGTCTGACTGATCATCATAACCGAGCAGATGAAGAACCGAATGAAAGGTAACGCGCAAAAGTTCTTCCTGAACATCAACGTTGAACTTTGCCGCATTCTCCCTGACCACATCAAGTGAAATATAAAATTCACCATCAACCTCACTCCCCTTGTTATAGCGGAAGGTGATGGTATCGGTAGGATAATCATGACCCAGAAACTCCCTGTTGATCCGTTGAATCATCTTGTTGCCACAGTAAACACAGACAACAGATTCAACCACATAACCCTCATGTTCGAACACCGCAAGAACGGCCTTTTCGAGCAATTGCTCGGGTATTTGTTTTTTGGTAGAGTTGTAAATCTCAAGCGTCATGATGGTGACTGCTGTGGGGCGTTGATAAGAGCATCAATATGTTTAAGCTGATTGTTGCGTACCCTGATCGTCAACTCAACTTCTTCATCAACATATCGTTTGTCGATAACTTCAGTGTGCTCGTACAGGTAACTGATCAGTTTATAGTTTGATACGTGCACACTGATCTGGCGTTCCGTGTATTCACGCGCAACCTGCTGACCAATCACATCCTTGAGAAGCGGTATATTGGTTCCCTGTACAGCAGAGATAAAAACCGCATCTGGATACTTTTCGCCAAGTTCGTGCAGAACTGAAGGATCTTCAAGTGCATCAATTTTGTTAAAAACCTCAATAATATTGTCGTGGCTGACACCAATCTCTTTCAGCGTTTCGCGCACCACTGCCATCTGCTCCTCAAAACCGGGATGACTGATATCAATCACATGAAGCAGAAAATCAGCCTGCAGCACCTCGTCATGAGTCGACTTAATACTTTCGACCAGAGTATGAGGCAACTTGCGAATAAAACCAACGGTATCCGACAGCAGCACCAGCTTGTTGATGTTGAGCTCCAGACGTCGGGTTTTCGTGTCGAGCGTCGCAAAAAGCCTGTTTTCAGCAAAGGCCTCGGCCTCAGGGCAGAGCGCGTTCATCAACGTTGACTTGCCAGCATTGGTGTAGCCAACAAGAGAGACCCGCTGCACGGTCTGGCGACTGCGAGTCTGTGTATCATGCTGCAGGGCGACTTCCTTCAGCTTTTTTTTCAGCAGGGAGATACGGTTGCGAACCAGACGCCGGTCAGTTTCAATCTGTGTCTCACCCGGCCCCTTGTTGCCAATGCCACCCTTCTGCTTCGAGAGATGAGTCCATTTTCCGGAAAGACGGGGCAGCATGTATTCAAGCTGGGCCAGCTCAACCTGCATTTTGGCTTGAGCTGATTGGGCACGGATGGCAAAGATCTGGAGGATCAGGCCAGTGCGATCAATCACTTTGCAATCCAGCGCCTGTTCGAGGTTTCTGGCCTGTGCTGGTGAAAGATCATCATCAAAAATGACAAGGTCAATCTCCTTCTCTTTGACAAAGGCAACCAGTTCTTCAACTTTGCCTTTACCGATACAATATGAGGGATCGCGAAGTTTTCTCTCCTGAATGAACGAGTCAATAACATCGGCACCGGCGGTATCCGTGAGAAAAGCAAGTTCATCAAGATACTCCTCAGCAAGTGAACGAGGTATTTCAGGAGGGGAACAGATGCCGACAAGGAAAGCCTTTTCCCTTTTATTTTCAGAAGTAACAGTATTCAACAGAGCAATAATAATTTGCGTAAAAAATGAATGGCACTGATCTGTAATCTCGCATGTTGCTATATTACAACCATTGTTT